>NZ_JBHYGX010000009.1:173196-201864 GCF_042739975.1 Streptomyces sp. NPDC059080 | reverse complement strand
GTCCCGGCCCGAGCGGCCGGGACACCACCCACCCGGGCGCGCGCACGAAAAAACCCGCCGGCCTGGAGATTTCTCTCCGGCCGACGGGCCTTCGCACCGTCGGGACGACAGGATTTGAACCTGCGACCCCTTGACCCCCAGTCAAGTGCGCTACCAAGCTGCGCCACGTCCCGGTGCATGTACCGACCGGAAGTGCTCCGGTCGGGGCGTGCAGAAGAAAAATACCCTGTCCGGTGCCCGGAGACCAAAAGCGGGGTCCCGAAGCGGTCCCCGGCGGGGTCCCGGCGCCGTGCGCGGACCGCCGTGATCAGGGCCGGGCGGCCGCACCGGCGGATCGGCGCGAGGCGTGTTTCGATGAGGTATGGCCAAAAAATCTTCCGCCGACGGCCTGCACATCCGCCGGGTCTACGAGGCGCCGGAGCCGTCCGACGGGGCGCGGGTGCTGGTCGACCGGCTCTGGCCGCGGGGGCTCTCCAAGGAGGGCGCCGAGCTGACCGAGTGGTGCAAGAGCGTCGCGCCGTCGACGGATCTGCGCCGCTGGTACGGGCACGACCCCGAGCGGTTCGCGGAGTTCGCCGACCGCTACCGCGAGGAGCTGGCGCGGGACGCGGACGCGGGTGAGGCGCTGCACCATCTGCGGGAGCTGGCCGACGGCGGCCCGCTGACCCTGCTGACCGCCACGAAGGACCTTCCGCACGGCCATGTGCAGATCTTGCTGGATGAGCTGCGCGCCGCGGGCTGACGCGCTGCGACGCGCCGATCCCCGACGCCTCGTCCGCCCCACCCTCCCGTGTTCCCACCCTCCCGCGTTGACGAATCATGCAGTCCACTGCATACTTATGCTCATCAGCGTAGGGATCGCAAGGGGGGATCCGGGGCCGCGCCCCGCGTTCGCCCGCTCCGGCGGCCCGTCGCGGACATGGCCGGACGCGCGACCTCGCCCGGCCCGGCTCGTTACCTTCTTGACCTTCGTACGACGGCCGCCGCCCGCCCCGCGCGGGCAGGCGGTGGTACCTCACCCCCTCCGAGGAGCAGCAGTGAGCAGCAACAGCGGTGACGTCCGGCTCTGGGGCGGGCGGTTCGCCGACGGCCCGGCCGAGGCGCTGGCCCTCCTGTCCGCGTCCGTCCACTTCGACTGGCGGCTGGCCCCCTACGACATCGCCGGTTCGCGTGCCCACGCCCGTGTGCTCCACAAGGCCGGTCTGCTCACCGCCGACGAGCTGGAGCGCATGATCGCCGGTCTTGACCGGCTGGAGGCGGACGTCGCCGACGGCTCGTTCACCGGCACCGTCGCGGACGAGGACGTGCACACCGCCCTGGAGCGCGGCCTGCTGGAGCGGCTCGGCCCCGACCTCGGCGGCAAGCTGCGCGCCGGACGCTCCCGCAACGACCAGGTCGCCACGCTCTTCCGGATGTACCTGCGCGACCACGCCCGGATCATCGGCGGGCTGATCGCCGACCTCCAGGAGGCGCTGGTCGGTCTCGCCGAGGCGCACCCGGACGCCGCCATGCCGGGCCGCACCCACCTCCAGCACGCCCAGCCGGTGCTCTTCGCCCACCACGTCCTGGCGCACGTCCAGTCCCTGTCCCGGGACGCCGAGCGGCTGCGGCAGTGGGACGAGCGGACCGCCGTCTCGCCGTACGGTTCGGGTGCGCTGGCGGGCTCCTCGCTCGGGCTCGACCCGGAGGCGGTCGCCGCCGACCTCGGCTTCGAGCGCGGCAGCGCCGGGAACTCCATCGACGGCACCGCCTCGCGGGACTTCGTCGCGGAGTTCGCCTTCATCACCGCGATGATCGGCGTCAACCTCTCCCGGATCGCCGAGGAGATCATCCTCTGGAACACGAAGGAGTTCTCCTTCGTCACCCTCCACGACGCCTTCTCCACCGGCTCGTCGATCATGCCGCAGAAGAAGAACCCGGACATCGCGGAGCTGGCGCGCGGCAAGTCCGGCCGTCTGATCGGCAACCTGACGGGCCTGATGGCGACGCTGAAGGCGCTGCCGCTCGCGTACAACCGCGACCTCCAGGAGGACAAGGAGCCGGTCTTCGACTCCTGTGACCAGCTGGAGGTCCTGCTGCCCGCCTTCACCGGCATGATGGCGACGCTCACCGTCAACCGTGAGCGGATGGCGGAGCTGGCCCCGGCGGGCTTCTCGCTCGCCACCGACATCGCCGAGTGGCTGGTCAAGCAGGGTGTGCCGTTCCGGGTGGCGCACGAGGTCGCCGGTGAGTGCGTGAAGGTCGCCGAGGCCGAGGGCAAGGAGCTGGACGAGCTGACGGACGAGCAGTTCGCGAAGATCTCCGCCGAGCTGACCCCCGAGGTCCGCACCGTCCTCAACGTCCCCGGCGCGCTCGCCTCCCGCAGCGGCCGCGGCGGCACCGCGCCGTCCGCCGTCGCCATCCAGCTCGCCGAGGTCAAGGCCGACCTCGCCGTCCAGCAGGAGTGGGCCGCGGCCAAGCGCTGACCCGAGCCCTCGCGCCTCGACGGCGGCCCTTCCTGTGCGGAGGGGCCGTCGTCGGCGTATGTGTCGCTCCGTGCGGCCCTACGGGCGTGAGGGCCCAAACGCTTGAATGAGACATCATCGTCTCATTCAGTTAGGGTGCGTCTCATGGCTGTGGACCGTTCCCATGTACTCGCCGCCGCCGCGGCACTGCTCGCCCGGCGGCCCACGTCCTCCATGGACGAGATCGCCCGCGCCGCCGGAATCGGCCGCGCCACCCTGCACCGGCACTTCGCCGGGCGCGACGCCCTCATCCGCGCGCTGGAGCAGCTGGGCATCGAACAGCTCACCCGCGCCATGGACGCCGCCCGGCTCGACGAGGACGACGCCCCGGCTGCGCTCCGGCGGCTCATCGCCGAGACCGAACCGGTCGCCGGCGTCCTCGCCTTCCTCTTCACCGAGAACCAGCTCTTCGAGGGCGCGGAGATCAACGACGGCTGGACCCGCCTCGACGCCCGCGTCCACGCGCTGTTCCGCCGCGGCCAGGAGGAGGGCGACTTCCGCATCGACCTCAGCCCGGTGTGGCTGACCGAGGCGCTCTACGGCCTGATCGGCGCCGGAGCCTGGGCCGTCCACGACGGCCGGGTGGCCCGCAACGACGTCACCCACTCGATCGCCGAGCTGCTGCTCGGTGGCGCACGACGGAGCATGGAGAAATGACCGAGAGCGCACCGGCGGGCCCCGGCTCCGCACACGAGGACCACCTCCGCCCGGAACGCTGGCTGGCGCTCGCCGTCCTCGTGCTCGCGGTGCTGCTGGTCGGCGTCGACGCCACGGTGCTCGGCCTGGCCACCCCGTACCTCAGCGAGGACCTTCAGCCGTCCGGCACCCAACTGCTGTGGATCGGCGACATCTACTCGTTCGTCATCGCCGGTCTGCTGGTCTCGATGGGCAGCCTCGGCGACCGCATCGGCCGCAAGCGACTGCTGCTCCTCGGCTCCGTCGCGTTCGGCGCGATGTCGGCGCTGTGCGCGTACGCGACCAGCCCGGAGATGATGATCGCGGCGCGGGCGCTGCTCGGGGTGGCCGGGGCGACGCTGATGCCCGCCACCCTCGCCCTGATCCGCAACCTCTTCCACGACCCCAGGGAGCGCAGCCTCGCGGTCGGCATCTGGGGCGCGATGGCCTCGGCGGGCACCGCCGTCGGCCCGGTCCTCGGCGGCTTTCTGCTGGGCCACTTCTGGTGGGGCTCGGTCTTCCTGATCAATCTGCCGGTGATGGCGCTCCTCGTCGTCGTCGGCGCCCGGGTCATCCCCGAGTCGCGCAACCCCGAGCCGGGCCCGTGGGACCTGCCCAGCGTCGCGCTCTCCCTCGTCGGCATCGTCGCCGTGGTCTACGCGATCAAGGAGGCGGCGGCGCACGGCTTCCGCTGGGACATCGCGGTGGCCGCGGTCGTCGGCGTCGCCGCGCTGGTGGTGTTCGTCCGCCGCCAGTACGCCCTCGACTCGCCGCTGCTGAACATGAAGCTCTTCCACCACCGGGGCTTCTCCGGTGCGGTCCTCGCCGACCTGCTGACCATCCTCGGCCTGTCCGGACTGGTCTTCTTCCTGTCGCAGTTCCTCCAGATGGTGCAGCTCCGGCCGCCGCTCAACGCCGGACTCGTCGAACTGCCCGCGGCGGTCGGCGCGGTGGGCGCGGGCCTCGCCGCGGGGTACGTCGCCCGGCGGCTCTCCGTCCGCTTCGTGGTGGCCGGCGGCCTCGCCGTCGTCGGCCTCGCGCTCGCCGGGTGCGTCACCCTGCACGCCGACACCAGCACCCTCGCCCTGACCACGATCCTCTTCGTCGTCGGCGTCGGCGCCGGGTTCGCCTTCACCGTCACCGCCGACGTCATCCTCTCCAGCGTCCCCAAGGAGGAGGCGGGCGCCGCCTCCGCGGTCTCCGAGACGGCGTACGAACTGGGCGCGGCGCTCGGCATCGCGCTGCTCGGCTCCATCGTCACCGGCATCTACCGCGGCTTCCCCGACCCGGCGGGCGTGGCGGGCGCCGCGTCCGCCGGGGCCCATGAATCCCTGGGCGGTGCGGTGGAGGCGGCCCGGATGCTGCCGCCGGAGCAGTCGGCCGCGCTGCTGCACTCCGCGCAGGACGCCTTCGTCGACGGCCTGGACATCGCGGCGGGCGTCGGCGCCGGGGTGCTGCTCACTGCCTCCGTCGTCGCATGGTTCCTGCTGCGCGGCCAGAAGCTCGGCGACAGCCGGGAGGAGCGCTCCGCCGACGAGCAGCGGGGCACGGGAACGGCGGCTTAGACCGTGTCCTACAGGGTTCTTGGACCGGGGGCTTCGGGGGCTTCGGGGGGTGCGCTGCTCTTCTGATGCGTCCCCCGGCTCGGCCAACTTTCAGGAAGGCTTCCTGAACCGCCTGGCCCGCCCCCCGCCTGGGTAGCCATCAGGAAGCCTTCCTGATGGCTACCCGCCCCACTGCCTCCGCGCGCCCCGCGCCCGTACCTGCCCGTCCGGCCGGTTTGGGTGCGGATGGGGGACGCGGGGCGGGGCGGGGCGTGTCGGCGCGGGGCGTGGGCGGGGCGGCAACCATGATCACGACGGCGCGCCGGGCGTTCCGGTGGCCGACGGGCCGATGTCCGCCGCCCGTTCACGTCCGCGTCGCGTGACGGAGATCGGGCGGCCCGCCCTGCCCGCTTGACTCTCCGTCCGTTCCCTTCCGCCCGGGACCTCCCAGGAGAGTGACGCAGTGCGCGAGATCGGACGACGTTCCTTCCTCACCGCCGCCGGAGCGCTGGCCACCACCGGCGCCCTCGGCACCCCCACCTACGCCACCGGCCACGCCCGCGACGCGGCCACCGCCACCGAGTACGTCGACGTCCAACTCCTCAACATCACCGACCTGCACGGCTACCTCCAGGGCGCGCCCGGCGGAAACTCCGTCATCACCGGTGCGGGCGGCCGCAGATACACCGTCGGCGGCGTCGCCTCCATGGCCGCGCATCTGAACGCGCTGCGCGCCGGGCACACCAACTCCGTGTTCTTCGCGCCCGGAGACCTCTTCTCCGGCTGGGAGTTCGACGCCGCCTCCCTCGCCGACGAGCCCACCATCGAGGCGCTCAACGCCATGGGCCTGGACTTCGCGTCCGCCGGGAACCACGAGTTCGACAAGTCGGTGCGGTACCTCACCACACACATGGCGGGCGGCAGGCCCTACCCCGTCGTCGACCGCGACGACGCCTTCAAGGACTCCACCGGCACCCGCTTCAAGGGCGCCGACTTCCCCTACTACAGCGCCAACGTCACCGACGCCGCCACGGGGAAGACCGTGCTGCCGCCGTACAACATCGTGCGGGTCGACGCGGGCGGCGGCCGCACCCTGCCGATCGGCTTCATCCACCTCACCGCCATCGGCACCGAGGCGTTCCCCGGCTCCTACCAGCCCGGACTGCGCACCCTCGACGAGCTGGAGACCGCCAACCGCTGCGCCGCCGAGCTCAAGGCCCGAGGCGTCCGCGCCATCGTCCTGAGCATGCACGACGGCGCCGTCGCCGGATCCGACTTCAACAGCGGCACCAACCCCTCGGGCCCCGCCTACGAACTCGCCCTGCGCGTCTCGTCCGACATCGACGCCATCGTCACCGGCCACTGGCACTGCGCCTTCTCCATGATGCTGCCGGACCCGTCGGGCAACCCCCGCCCGTTCGTCGAGGCCGGCTGCTACGGCCAGCTGATCAACGAGATCACGCTCCGCCTCGACCGCACCACCGGCGAGGTCGTCCGCGAGCTGACCACCACGACCAACCACCCCAACACCCGCGACATCGCCCCCGATCCCGTCCTCCGCGAGATCGCCGACTACTGGGCCGGATACGGCGCCCGCCGCGCCGCCGGCCCGCTGGCCACCCAGACGGCTTCCTTCACCCGCACCCGCAAGGCCACCGGCGAGAGCACCATGGGCAATCTCGTGGCCGACTGGGCGCTGTGGGCCGGACGGCAGCCCCTCGACCCGATGGCCGACCCGGGCGGGCCGGCCAACACCCCCGCCGACCTCGCCCTGATCGCCGTCGCACCCCGCCAGGGCCAGGCCGTCATCGCCGCCGACCTGGTGCACGATGCCCAGAGCGGCGGTACCGTCACCTTCGGCGCCGCATGGAACGCCGTCGGCTTCGGCGACCCGATCATGACCGTCACCGTCACCGGGCGCCAACTCCACGACGCCCTGGAGGAACAGTGGGCCCCGGCCCCGGGCGGCGGCCTCGGCTTCTCCCCGCTCGCCGTCTCCGGCAACGTCCGCTACACCTTCGACGCCACCGGCCCGGTCGGCAAACGCGTCGACCCCGCCGAGGTGTTCATCGACGGCGAGCCCCTCGACGAGAAGCACACCTACCGCCTCGCCGCGCCCTCGTACACCCTCATCAACCAGGACGGCTTCAGCGCCTTCCTCGGCTTCACCGAACCCGTGCGCCACACCCGCGACTTCGAGAGCTTCGTCGCCTTCGTCCGGCAGGCGAAGAGGCTCACCCCGACGGCCACCGACCGGATCCGGGTGAAGAACGCCACCGGACCCGGCGCCCGCACCGGCACCGTCGCCGAACGCCCCCGCCTGCTCCAGTACGACGGCACCGCCGTGCCCCGCCCCGAGGCGGCCCTGCGCACCGCCCGCACCAGCGGCACCGAGGGCCAGCGCGTCACCGGCGGCTTCCGCGTGCCCTGCTGAGACCGCGCACACGACGACGGGCCGCACCCCCGGAGGGATGCGGCCCGTCGCGCGGCGTGCGGTCAGGCGGCGCGCGCCTTGGTGGCGTACACGTCCACGTACTCCTGGCCGGACAGCTCCATCACGTCGCTCATCACCTCGTCGGTGACGGCCCGCAGGACGTAGCGGTCGCGGTCCATGCCGTCGTAGCGGGAGAAGCCCAGCGGCTCACCGAAACGGACCGTCACCTTGGCGATGCGCGGCATGCCCTTGCCGTCGGGCTGCACCCTGTCCGTGCCGATCATCGCGAACGGGACGACGGGCGCGCCGGTCATCAGCGTCAGCCGGGCGATGCCGGTGCGGCCGCGGTAGAGACGGCCGTCGGGGGAGCGGGTGCCCTCCGGGTAGATGCCGAACGCGTGGCCCTGCTCCAGGATCCGGCGGCCGGTCATCAGCGCCGCGACACCGCCGCGTCCGCCGTCGCGGTCCACCGGGATCATCCCGGAGCTGCGGAAGAACCACGCCATCAACCGGCCCTTGAGGCCCTTGCCGGTGACGTACGCGTCCTTGCCGATGAAGTACACCGGCCGCTTGACGACCAGGCTCAGGAACAGCGAGTCGATGAACGTGACGTGATTGCCGGCCAGGATGACCGGACCGGTCTGCGGGATGCGCTCGACGCCCTCGACCGTGGGGCGGTACAGGACACGCATGACGAATCCGAGAATCGCCTTCAGCAGAATGCGGGACAACGGGTCCTCCGGGCGTGGCGGGTCGGTGGTGGCGGGTCGGCGGTGGCGGGTGGCTGACGGAACGCTGCGGCTCAGGACGATACTCGCGGGTCACCCGTGGTCGCACACCGGGTTCATCCGGTCGCTGCACGCAGTGGGCCCCCACCTGCGTCATGTTCTCCCGGAATCCGCCACCCGTCTCCCCGGACTCGCCGGGCCGAGCATACGATCGACCGGCCGCCCGGCCCGTACCCACGGTCCGGCACGGCCGACACGCGAACCGGAGAGCAAGGAGCGGGGATGCACCAGGGGCAGCAGCCGGGACGGCGCAGGATACTGGGGGCCGCGGCCCTCGGCGCGGGCGCGGTGGTGCTCGGCGCCGCCGGGCAGGCCGGAGCGGCGGACCGCACCGGCACGGCGGCGGGCGGCCGTCCGGGCCACGGCGGCGTGGGCGGGGAGCTGCCCGTCCCGCTGATCATCGGCCACCGCGGCGCCAGCGGCTACCGCCCGGAGCACACCCTCGGCTCCTACCAACTCGCCCTGGACATGGGCGCCGACGTCATCGAGCAGGACCTCGTCCCCACCAAGGACGGCCACCTCGTCTGCCGTCACGAGAACGACATCACGGCCACCACCGATGTCTCCGCGCACCCCGAGTTCGCGGACCGCAGGACCACCAAGACCGTCGACGGGGTGAAGCTCACCGGCTGGTTCACCGAGGACTTCACGCTCGCCGAGCTGAAGACCCTCCGCGCCAAGGAGCGCATCCCCCAGACCCGTCAGCACAACACGCTCTACGACGGCGTGTGGGAGGTGCTCACCTTCGACGAGGTGCTGCGCTGGGCCGACCGCGAGGGCCGTCGCCGTGGCCGCCGCGTCTGGCTCCACATCGAGACCAAGCACCCCACCTACTTCCGCAAGCTGGGCCTGGGCCTGGAGGAGCGGCTGGCGAAGGCGCTGCGCACGTACGGGCGGCACCGCCGCACCTCCGCGACCTTCCTCCAGTCGTTCGAGCCGAGCAGCATCCAGCGGCTGGGCAAGCTGGGGCTGGACTGCCCCAAGATCGTCCTGCTCGACGCCCCCGACACCAGGCCGTGGGACTTCGTCGAGTCCGGTGACCCGCGGACCGTGGCCGACCTCGTCGAGCCCACGGGGCTGCGCTGGATCGCGGGCTTCGCCCAGGGCATCGGCCCGGCGCTGGACCAGATCATCCCCCGGGACGCGTCCGGGAAGTCCGGCCCGCCGACCTCGCTGGTCAAGGACGCGCACGCCGCCGGTCTGGTGCTGCACCCCTACACCGGCCGCAACGAGAACACCTTCCTGCCCGCCGACTACCGCCGGGGCACCGACCCGAACGCCTACGGCGACGCCCGGGGCTACTTCCGGGCGTGCCTGGCGACCGGCCTCGACGGGATGTTCTCCGACAACCCGGACACCGCGCTGCTGGTGGCCGAGGAGTTCCGCACGGCCTGATCCGGCCGGCGCGTCCGCGGACCGGCCGCCGCCCCGCCCCGTCTCCCCGGGGCGGGGCGGCGTCGGGAATGTCACAGCGGGGGCCGGTCCGTTCCGGTTGCGGTGCCGGGCCCGCAGAATGCCAGGGCCTCGCGGCGCGATTGCCGCCGGTGCTTTCCGGGGAGCCCTGGAGAGCACCGGCGGCGGCCACGCCGGGAGCGGCGGTGCCTGCCGGGCGCCGCCGGTCAGGGCCATCGTTCCGGGAGCCGCCACCACCCTCATGGCACCCGGACACCGCGAACCGACCAGGGGAGGCAGACGCGCATGGGCACGAGCGTGACCATCTCTGCGGCGACCGAGCAGGACGCCGAGCAGATCCTCAAACTCCAGTACCTCTGCTACCAGCCCGAAGCGGCGCTGTACGACGACTACGGCATCGAACCGCTCACCCAGAGCCTGGCCGGGCTCCGGGAGGAACTCGCCACCGGCTGTGTGGTGGTCGCCCGCCTCGGGGACGAGGTGGTCGGCTCGGCCCGCGGCACCGTCGACGCCGACGGCACCGCCCGCATCGGCAAGCTCATCGTCCACCCCCGGCTGCAACGGCACGGTCTCGGCGGCCGGCTGCTGGCCGCCGTCGAGGCGCGCCTGAGCGCCGAACGCGCCGCCACCCGCTACCGCCTCCTCGCCGGTCACCGCGGCGACGGCGGCCTCCGCCTCTACCGCAGCCACGGCTACGCCCCCGTCCCCACCGAGGAGACCGGCCGCCGCCTGGGCCGCATCACGCTGGAGAAGCCCGCGACGGCACCGGCGTACGCCACCGGAGCCTGAGCCTGCGCGCCGCGGGGCCGCCCCTCAAGGCCCCGCGGCACGGCCGCGCCCGGGAGGCGTCACGCGGTACGCGACCGCCGCAGCCAGAGCAGACCGGTGACCGGCAGGATGACCGGGATGAAGAGATACCCCATGCCGTAGTCCGACCAGACCGTGGCGTCGGGGAAGGCGGACGGGTCGAGCAGCGTCCAGCTGCCGACGCCGAGGACGCCCAGCAGCTCCAGCGCACAGCAGACCAGCGCCGCCCGGCGGGCCCCCTCACCGCCACGCACCAGCGAGAAGGTGATGAAGCCGTAGACCACCGCGGAGACCGCGGAGAGTGTGTAGGCCAGCGGCGCCACATGGAACTGCGCGATCAGCTGGTACAGCGAGCGGGACGCGGCGGCCACGGTGAAGATGCCGTAGAGGGCGACCAGCAGCCGCCCGGGGCCGGTGCCCAGCGACCGGCGGCCGTCCGCGGCGACGGCGGTGTCCTGTGTGCCGGTCTTGGTGATATCAGGCATTGCCGCCTCCCCAGATGTCGAAAAGCCGGACCTCCAGCACCGCCAGCACCACGGCGCCCGCCGCGACGGTGGCCGAGCCCCAGCGGGTGCGCTCCGACAGCGACATGAAGCCGGTGCCCGGTACGCACGCCACCGCGCCGATCAGATAGGCGAGGAACAGCGCGGTGCCCTTGGCGGGGGTGTGCCCGCCCGCCAACTGCACGATGCCGACGATGAGTTGCACGATCCCGAGGAGGGAGACGACGGCCATGCCGATGAAGTGCCAGTCCTTCGTGGGCTCGTCGCGGAACGCGGCGAAACCGCACCAGGCGGCCAGGGCGAGAGCGGTCGCGCCGACCGCGATCGTCAGGGCGTCGATCACCGGGACCTCCGCGCGGCACGGCGGCGCACCGTGGGGTTGTGGGGCATGAGGCGATGCTAATCGGCCCGTACCGGACGCCCGCGCGCGGGCCCGGCCCGGCGGGGGAGCGGCGCGGCGGGGCCGGCGGCTTCCCCTTACGGGCCGCGCCGCCCGCACCTTCCGGGCCGCGCCCCCGGGCCCGGCCCGTCCCGCCCGCCGTGGCGTTGGCCACACGGCCCGTGCCCGCGCGGGGTGCGAGGGGCGCCCGCCCGGGCCCGTACGCGGGCGTTCGTGCAGGCCGCGCGGCCCGGGGGGTGACGGACACGGCGGGCGGACGCGGCTGCGGAGCCGTCCACGTACCGATATGCGCTGTCCGCTATTCGGACGTGCTGGCTCGACTTGCATGCTTGTCTGGTTTACTTGCCGCCATGACCACGACGAGCAGCCGCACCCCTGCGACCGAGGCGATGACGACGCCCGGTGCTCGTTGCATGTGTCGAATGTGTGACCGCTGAGGGCCCCCGCCTGAGCCTCGCGCCCCGAAGCGAGACCTGCTGCCATGAGCCGAAAGTGTCCGTCCCCACGGAACCGGCCACCCCGCGTCACCGGAACCCGAAGCCCGCTCTTCGGCGTCTTTCAGGTCCCCGGTTTCCCATGCCGCGAAAGAATGCCCCGTGTCCGGCGGGCGAGCCGCCGGGCACTCGACAGTGACGGAATTCCCTGTGATCACCACAACGGGCCTGACCAAGGTCTACCGCTCAGGAGACCGCGAAGTCACCGCGCTGGACGGCGTCGACCTGCACGTCCGCGAGGGTGAGGTCTACGGCGTCCTCGGCCAGAGCGGCGCCGGCAAGTCCACCCTGATCCGCTGCCTCAACCTCCTGGAGCGCCCCACCTCCGGCACGGTCACCGTCGCCGGGGCCGATCTGACCGCGCTGGCCGGACGCAAGGAGCGGGCCAACGCCGCACTGCGCGCCGCCCGCAGCCACATCGGGATGGTCTTCCAGCACTTCAACCTGCTGTCCTCGCGCACCGTCCAGGACAACGTCGAACTGCCGCTGGAAATCCTCAAGGTCGACCGCCGCGAACGTGCCCGCAAGGCGCTCGAACTCCTCGACCTGGTGGGCCTCGCCGACAAGGCCAAGGCGTATCCGGCGCAGCTCTCCGGCGGCCAGAAGCAGCGCGTCGGCATCGCCCGCGCCCTCGCCGGTGACCCCAAGGTGCTCCTCTCCGACGAGGCCACCAGCGCCCTCGACCCGGAGACCACCCGCTCCATCCTCCAGCTGCTGCGCGACCTCAACCAGCAGCTCGGCCTGACCATCGTCCTCATCACCCACGAGATGGACGTCGTCAAGACGATCTGCGACTCCGCCGCACTGATGAAGGGCGGCCGCATCATCGAGTCCGGCACCGTCTCCGAACGCCTCGCCACCCCCGGCTCCGAACTCGCCCGGGAACTCTTCCCCGTGGGCGGCGAGCCCTCCGGGGACGGTCGCACCGTCGTCGACATCACCTTCCACGGCGCCGCCGCCACCCGCCCGGTCATCTCCGAGCTGTCGCGCACCTACAACGTCGACATCTCCATCCTCGGCGCCGCGATGGACACCGTCGGCGGCAAGCAGATCGGCCGGATGCGGATCGAACTGCCGGGCCCCTTCGAGGAGAACGTCGTGCCCATCGGCTTCCTCCGCGAACAAGGACTCCAAGTCGATGTCGCCGAGGCCGCAGACGTCGCGGACGCCGCGCCCGCCGGAGCCACCGCGCCCGCCACCACGCTCCGGAAGGACGCTGCCAAGTGAGCTGGAACGACATGCAGCCGCTGCTGTACAACGCGTGCCTCGACACCTTCTTCATGGTGTGGTGGGCGACCGTCTGGGCGGTCATCGGCGGACTGCCGCTCGGTGTGCTGCTGGTCCTCACCGAGCGCGGCGGCCAGCTCCGCAACGCCGCCGTCAACAAAATCATCAGCGTCGTGGTGAACATCGGGCGGTCGCTGCCCTTCATCATCCTGATGATCGCCCTGATCCCGTTCACCCGCTTCGTGATCGGCACCTCCATCGGCCCCAGCGCCGCGGTCGTCCCGCTGGCCATCGGCGCCATCCCGTTCTTCGCCCGCCTGGTGGAGACCGCGGTACGCGAGGTGGACGGCGGCCTGATCGAGGCCGCCCAGTCGATGGGCGGCGGCACCTGGACCATCGTCTTCAAGGTCCTGCTGCCGCAGGCGATGCCCTCGCTCGTGGCCGGTCTGACCAACACCGTCATCACCGTCATCAGCTACTCCGCGATGGCCGGCGCCCTCGGCGCGGGCGGTCTGGGCAGCGCGGCCATCACCTACGGCCAGCAGCGCTTCGACACCCGCTTCATGATCGTCACGGTGGTCCTGATCATCGTGATCGTCACCGCCGTCCAGCTCATCGGCGACCTCGCGGTACGCGCCCTCTCCCGCCGCTCCTCGCGCGCCGACGCCCCCCGCGGTCTGCTGCGCCTGCCCCGCCCGCGCAAGGCGAGCGAGCAGATCCAGCGGGACAACGCCCAGCTTCTGTGAATCCCAGTCCGGACCCTTTGCCGGACGGTCGAAGTCCCGCGCGTTGCGCGGGACCCATGAGAAAGGCACTCTTCGTGCGTAACGTCATCAAGATCACCGGGGCGGTCGCGGCCGCCGCCGCCCTCACCCTCGGTCTCAGCGCCTGCAGCGCCCCCTCCGACCCAGAGGCCACCAAGAAGAACGACGCGAACGCGCCGCTCACCGTCGGTGCCACCTCCGTCCCCCAGGCCCAGATCCTTGACTTCGTCAAGAAGAACCTGGCGTCGAAGGAAGGGCTGAAGCTCAACGTCCGTACCTTCGAGGACTACACGCTCGTCGACCCCGCCACCGAGAACGGGGAGCTGGACGCCAACTACTTCCAGCACAAGGAATATCTCGACGAGTACAACAAGAAGGAGAACGGCCACCTCGTCCCGGTGGTCAACGTCCACCTGGAGCCGATGGGCCTCTACTCCAAGAAGCACACCAAGCTCTCCGAGCTGGGCTCCGGCAGCGTCATCGGCGTCCCCAACGACCCCAGCAACCAGGGCCGCGCCCTCAAGCTGCTCGCGTCCAAGGGCCTGATCACCCTCAAGGACGCCAAGGCCGACAACCCCGGCCTCAACGACATCAAGGACACCAAGGGCATCACGTTCCAGGAGGCCAAGGCCGAGACGCTGCCCTCCTCCCTCCCGGACTACGACGCCGCGGCGATCAACGGCAACTACGCCATCCCCGCCAAGCTCAAGCCGTCCAAGGACGCCCTCGCCATCGAGCCGGTCCAGGGCAACCCGTACGCCAACTTCCTCGCCGTCAAGAAGGGCAACGAGGACGACCCGCGCGTCAAGAAGCTCGCCGAGCTCCTCAACACCGACGCGGTGAAGAAGTACATCGAGAAGACCTACACCGACGGCTCCGCGCTGCCCTCCTTCGGCAAGCCCAAGAGCTGACCGCACCCGGTGCCGCCGACGGCCCGTGCGCAGCCCCGCGCTGCGCACGGGCCGTCGTGCTTGGCGCATCCCCGCCGGGATGCTGCATGCTGGTGCACTCACGATGGTCGACAAGTGATCGAAAACGACCCGTAACTCCCCGGAGCCCTACGGTCGACAGCGTTGGAGCAGCGGCATGAACCCCACCTTTCCGGATATCTCCATCAGCACGGACCGGTTGGTGCTGCGCCCGTTGGACGAGGACGACATTCCCGCCCTCACCGAGATGATGAACGACGAGCTGGTCGCCGCCTGGACCGCGATACCGCAGCCCTACACCGAGGACGGCGCCCGCAACTGGGTCACCCGGTACGCACCCGGCGAACGCACCGCCGGACGCGGTATCGATCTCGCCGTCACCGAGTTCCTCACCCAGCGCCTGGTCGGCGTCGTCCAGCTCGGCAACACCAACTGGCGGGTGCGCTCCTCCGAGGTCTCCTACGTCATCGCCCCCTGGGCCCGCGGCGAGGGCTACGCCTCCGAGGCCACTCTCGCCGTCGCCCGCTGGCTCTTCGGGGACCAGAAGTTCGAGCGCCTGGAGCTGCGCACCGCGGCCGGGAACACCGCCTCCCAGCAGGTCGCCCAGAAGATCGGCTGCATCAGTGAGGGCGTGCTGCGCAACGCCTTCCTCGCCCGCTCCCGCACCGAGGACGGCGGCTGGGCGGACATCCGCACCGACCTCATCGTCTGGAGCCTGCTGCCCGAGGACCTGGACGTGCCCGGCCGGCGGGTCGACGCCAACGGCTTCGTCTACCCGGGGTGGAATTGACGGACCGGAGGACCGACGGACCGGGGGACTGGCGGACCGGGGGACTGACGCACTGACGCACTGACGCACTGACGCACTGACGGGCACCCGGGGCCGTTCCGGTCGCCCCTCGGCCCCGGTGCGGCCGGGCGCGGACCGCGGCCGCGCGGCGCGCGCCCGTCGTGCCCGGTCCGTGGTCCGGGCCCGTCAGGAGTAGTCTCGCGGTGCCGCGCCCGCACCGACCTGCGACGCGGCCCCGCCCCTCACCCGCGACAGGAGACTGACGAAGCATGGCCGACCGGGTCACGGTCATCGGATGGGACGGCTCGCCGCTCACCGCCGCCGCCCGCTCCGCGCTGGGCGCCGCGACCCTGGTGGCCGGCGCAGCGCACCATCTCGCCCTCCCCGAGGTACCGCCCGCCGCCGAACGCATCCGCCTCGGCAGCGTTGCGCTCGCCGCCCGCCGCATCGCCCAGCACCGTGGCACCGCCGTCGTCCTCGCCGACGGCGACCCCGGCTTCTTCGGCGTCGTCCGCACCCTGCGCGCGCCCCTGTACGGCCTGGAGGTCGAGGTCGTCCCGGCCGTCTCCTCCGTCGCCGCGGCGTTCGCCCGCGCCGGGATGCCCTGGGATGACGCCCAGATCGTCGTCGCCCACGGCCGCGATCTGCGCCGCGCCGTCAACGTCTGCCGTGCCCACCCCAAGGTCGCGGTCCTCACGGCCCCCGGCGCGGGCCCCGCCGAACTCGCCCTGCTGCTGCGCGGCGTGCACCGTACGTTCGTCATCTGCGAGGCGCTGGGCACCGACCGCGAACGGGTCACCGTCCTCACCTCCGACAAGGCCGCCGACCACGACTGGCGCGACCCCAACGTCGTCATCGTCGTCGGCGCCGCCGGGCGCGCCGACGACGCCGGGGAGCGCGCCAGCGGCTGGATCGCCGGCCACGACGTCGGCCAGCCGGGCGGCCCGCGCGGCTGGGGGCTGCCGCCCGGCGCGTACGGCGGGGTGTTCGGCGAGGGCGAGGCGGTGCAGCTGCGCACCGCCCAACTCGCCCGGCTCGGGCCCCGCCTGGGCGATCTGGTGTGGGACATCGGCTCCGGCAGCGGCGCCGCCGCGGTGGAGGCGGCCCGCTTCGGCGCTGCCGTCATCGCCGTCGACGCCGACCCGGACGCCTGCGGCCGCACCGCCGCCGTCGCCCGCCGCCACGGCGTCCAGCTCCAGGTCGTGCACGGCCGCGCCCCGCAGATCCTGGAGGACCTGCCGGAGCCGGACGTGATCCGCGTCGGCGGCGGGGGAGTGGCGGTCATCGCCGCCTGCGCGGCCCGCCGCCCGGAGCGGATCGTCACCCATGCCTCGACCCGCGACGAGGCCGAAGCGCTCGGCCGCGCTCTGGCCGACGGCGGTTACGAGGTCGAGTGCGCACTGCTCCAATCGGTCGATCTGGACACGTCGGCCTGGGTCGAGCGGGAGCGCTCCGTCGTGTTCCTGCTGGGCGGATATCGCGTTCCTCACCCGTGACCAGGACCGTCGTCGACGCGGGGTAGGCTGGCGGATCGTTGCGCCGCCGTTCCGCGTTCGGCTTCGTACGTCAATATCCGGTAAACGTCATGGTTTTGGCTGGATGCCCGGATAACCGGCTACGACGCTCGGAGGGCGGATGTGCCGCGAGGGTGCACGCTCGTTCCGTCACCGGGCGGAGGGCGCGCCCTCGGCCACGCGCGCACACGAGCGGTGGTAAGGAGCACTATCAATGGGCGAGGGGTACGCATGACCGACACCGGCCAGGTCCCGGGCGAGGGACAGCCGGAGCACGCAGGCGGGCAGGCCGGGCAGCCGGCCACCGCCTCCCCTGCCGCACCCGGAGCTGCCGAACAGCCGGGCACCGCGCAGGCGGACGCGTACGGCCACCCCGAGCCGTCCGGTGTCGTGGTCGATGACGACGATCTGCTGCTGATGCCGGCCGCCCAGGGCGCCTGGACCGAGCAGCCGGACCGCAGGGCCCGCCCGGCCGCCCCCGCCCCGCAGGACCGGCCCGCGCCCGCCCGGCGCCCGCTGCACATGGGCCCGCCCGTGCCGGACGCCACCGGCGGCGTGGTCCGCTCCCTGGCCGACCGCGGTCCGGCGACCACGCCCCAGCCGATGCCGGTACGGCAGCCGGGGCCGCCCACCGACGGTCCCGAATACCTTGATGTTCCGGCGGCGGATGTTCCCGCAACAGATGTTCCGCAGGCCGGGGGCGGGCCGCAGGCGCCGGGCGAGATGCCCGCACCGCAGGCGCCTGCTGCCGAGACCGGCTCGCAGGTGCCCGGTGCGGAGGCCGGTCCGCAGGCGCAGGACCCGGCCGCGCCCGCCGCCCCGGCCGCGCCCGTCGCCCCGGTTGCGTACGGCGCGCCTGGTGCCGCGCAGCTGCCCGGTCCTCAGCTCGGTGAGATCCCGCCGCAGGTGATGCCGTGGGGTGAGGCGTCCGCGCAGGCGGCTGCCGTTCCGGTGGCGCCGGTGGCCGAGCCGCAGCAGCCGGGCGCCGCCCCGGCCCCGCAGCCCCCGGCCGGGCCGCTTTCTGCCGAGGCTGTGCAGGCTGCGGCCCAGAACCCGGACGACGTCCCCGCGGCCCGGAACCCGGACGATGTCCCCGCCGCGCAGGCCCCGGAGGCCGTTCCGGCCGAGGTGCACCCGGAGGCGTCCGGTCAGGCCGTGGAGGCTGTCGCCGAGGCGGAGGGTTCCGTGCCGCAGCAGGCCGCCGGGCCCGAGGGCGTGGCCCGGGCGGACGCCTCGGCCGATGCCGTTGCCCCGCAGGACGCCGCTGCTCCTGAGGCTGCCGCTGCCGAGAACGCCGCCGAGGCCGTCGACGCCGCGGTGGCGCAGCCGGAGGCGGATGCGGCCACCCCCGAGGCGGAGCAGCAGGCCGCCGAGGTGGACGAGGCGAGCGCCGCCGATGCGCCTGGCGTGGACGTCCCGAACGCGGCTGCCCCCGCCGTCGACGTTCCGCAGGCCGACGCACCGACCGGTGCCGAGGCTCCCGGTGCCGATGGTGCGGACGGGGCCGTTCCGGTCGTCGCCGCGCAGGGGTCCGCCGGGCAGCCTGCCGCGCCGGAGGGCTCGGAGGAGGCTCCCGAGGCGGCTGCGGACGAGCCCGCCGAGGCCCGCGCTGCCGAGGCCGGAGACGTCGTGACCGAGGAAGGCGTGGCCCAGCCCGCCGAGGCGGGCGCGGAGCAGCCCGAAGCGCAGCCGCAGCCCCGGCCCGTCGCCGTACAGTCCGAGGCGCAGTCGCAGCCCGCGGCCGGGCAGGCCCCCGTTGCCGAGGTTGCCGAGACCGCCGAGGGTGTGGCGCCCGCACAGCCCGCGCCCGCCGCCGGTGCCGAGGCTGCCGCTCAGGCCACCGCTCAGGCTGCCGCTCCCGAAGCTGACGCCGAGGCAGCCGCCCAGGTTCCCGTTCCCGACGCGGACGCCCAGGCCAGCCCCGCCCCCGAAGCCGGGGCCCAGGCCCCCGAATCCGAGGTCCAGGCTCAGGCGGCCGAGGCCGCCGCCGCGCAGGTCACCCCCGTCGCCGACGCGGCAGCAGCGGACCCGGCCGCCGCCCAGCAGCCGTCCGACGTCCCCGCCGCCGAGCCGCACCCCGAGGCCGCCGCGCCCCAGGCCGGCGCGCAGGCCGAGCCCCCTGCGGAGCAGCCCGGCCACGACCAGGCGGCCCAGGAGCAGCCCCAGCAGCAGGCGCCCCAGCAGCCGTCGGCACCGGCCGACGACTCCGCGCCGGCCCCCGCCCCGCAGCCGAACGGCCCGGACACCGCCGAGCGGACGCAGCCCACCGAGCCCCCGGCCGACGCCGAGCCCGCTGCCGTCCCGCAGGCCGCCCCCGAGGCAACCGCCCCGCAGGCCGAACCCGCCGCCGAGGCGCCCGCCGCCCCGCAGGCCGCCCCCACGGTCGTGCCCGGCGGCCCGGTCCCCGCCCCGCTGCCCGCCACCGCCACCCCGGCCGCCGGTACCCCCATCGCGGGCTGGCCGCAGACCGTGCCCCCGGCCGCCCCCGAAACCGTCCCGCACCCGCAGGACGGCACCGGGCCCGGCGCCTCCGAAGCGCCCCAGGGCGTCCCGCAGGGCCAAGCCCACCCGGAGGCGGCCCCGGTCACTCCGGAACAGCCGCAGCCCGCCGAGGCCACCGACGCAACCGCACCGGCCGACGCCGTCACCGAAGGCCCGGCGCACCCGGAGCCCGCTTCCCCCGAAGCGCCCGCCGCCGAGGCCACCGCGCCCGCCGAACCGGACGGAGCCACCCCCGCCATCGAGCAGACCGAGAACACCCCCGTGGCCCCCACCCATCCCCCGGCCGCCGGTTACGACGATTCCGAACGCGCCGCCGTCCACCGCGTCATGCGCGAACGCCGCGACATCCGTAACGGCTTCCGCCCCGACCCGATCCCCAACGATCTGCTGCTGCGCGTCCTGGAAGCGGCGCACACCGCGCCCAGCGTCGGGCACTCGCAGCCGTGGGACTTCGTCGTGATCCGCTCCGGAGAGACCCGCGAGCGGATGCACCAGCTCGCCACCGGCCAGCGGAAGGCGTACGCCGCATCGCTGCCCAAGGGCCGGGCCAAGCAGTTCCGTGAGCTGAAGATCGAGGCCATCCTCGACACGCCGGTGAACATCGTCGTCACCGCCGACCCCACCCGCGGCGGCCGTCACACCCTCGGCCGTCACACCCAGCCGCAGATGGCGCCGTACTCCGCCGCGCTCGCCGTCGAGAACCTCTGGCTCGCCGCCCGCGCCGAGGGCCTCGGCGTCGGCTGGGTCAGCTTCTTCGACGAGCGGCAGATGGTCACCGAACTCGGCCTGCCCGAGCACCTGGAGGTCGTCGCCTACCTCTGCATCGGCTATGTCGACGAGTTCCCCGAGGAGCCGGAGCTGATGCAGGCCGGATGGGCCGAGCGGCGCCCGCTGTCCTGGGTCGTCCACGAGGAGACCTACGGCCGCCGTGCCCTGCCCGGCGAGGACCCGCACGACCTGCTCCGGGAGACCCTGCACGGCATCCGCCCGCTCGACGCCAAGGCACTCGGCGAGGCGTGGGAGCGGCAGAAGCGGATGACGAAGCCCGCCGGGGCGCTGGGCATGCTGGAGATCATCTCCGCGCAGCTGTGCGGCCTCTCCCGCAAGTGCCCGCCGCCGATCCCCGAGCCCGCCGCCGTCGCGATCTTCGCGGGCGACCACGGCGTGCACGCCCAGGGCGTGACCCCCTGGCCCCAGGAGGTCACCGGCCAGATGGTCGCCAACTTCCTGAGCGGCGGCGCGGTCTGCAACGCCTTCGCCACCCAGGTCGGCGCCGAGGTCTGCGTCGTCGACGTCGGTGTCGCCGTCGAACTCCCCGCCGCACCGGGCCTGCTGCCCCGTAAGGTCCGCGCCGGTACGGACGACTTCACGGCCGGGCCCGCCATGTCCCAGGAGGACGTGCTCAAGGCGATCGAGGCGGGTATCGAGACCGCCCGGGACCTCGTCGCGGCCGGTAACAAGGCGCTGCTCACCGGCGAGATGGGCATCGCCAACACCACCGCGTCGGCCGCCCTCGTCAGCGTTTACACCGGCGCCGACCCCGCCGAGATCACCGGCCGGGGCACCGGCATCAACGACGAGACGCACGCCCGCAAGGTCGACGTGGTGCGCCGCGCCCTGGAGCTGCACCGCCCCGACCCGGCAGACCCCATCGGTGTCCTCGCCGCGGTCGGCGGTCTGGAGCACGCCGCCCTCGTCGGCCTGATCCTCGGCGGCGCGTCCCTGCGGACGCCGGTGATCCTGGACGGCGTCAGCGCCGGAGCCGCCGCCCTCGTCGCCCGCGCCATCGCCCCCGAGGCGCTGGCCGCCTGCATCGCCGGGCACCGCAGCGCCGAACCGGGCCATGTCGCCGCCCTGACCAAGCTCGGCCTGCGTCCGCTGGTCGACCTCGATCTGCGGCTCGGCGAGGGCACCGGCGCCCTGCTCGCCCTGCCGCTGGTGCAGAGCGCCGCCCGCGCCATGAACGAGGTCGCCACCTTCGACACCGCGGGCGTGACCGAGAAGGACTGACCCGGGCCACCCGCCCACGGGCCCGGCGCCCCGCCTGCCGGCGGGACGCCGGGCCCGAGCCTTCAGGAACCCTTCCTGTTCTCTCGGGGGGCGGCCGCGGTGTCCCGCAAGGCCACTCCTCGGACCGGGGGCCGGCCCCCGGTGGCACCGCCGCGAGACGTCGCACCGTGCGTCACAGGCCCCCGAAGACCGGCACCACCTCCCCTATAGGCTGGGAGCCGGGCCGCCACCCGCGCCGGGGCCGGACCCGGCGGCGTCCCAGAGATGCCTCCCAGCCGTTCCACCGCCGCAGCGGCTGCGTCCTCCGGAGCCGCCCCACCCGCACAAGGAGCCGCACCCATGGCCGAGCACGCCGCCGAACACGCCGCCTACCCCGTCGGCCTGCGCCTGTCGGGCCGCCGCGTCGTCGTCCTCGGCGCCGGTCAGGTCGCCCAGCGCCGGCTCCCCGCCCTCCTCGCCGCCGGGGCCGACGTCCTGCTCGTCTCCCCGTCCGCCACCCCCTCCGTCGAGGCGATGGCCGACACCGGCGAACTCCGCTGGGAGCGCCGCCGCTACCGCCCCGGCGACCTCGCGGGCGCCTGGTACGCGCTGATCTCCACCGACGACGCCGAAGCCAACGCCGCCGCCTCCCAGGAGGCCGAGGAGCGCCGCGTCTGGGCCGTCCGCTCCGACGACGCCGAGGCAGCCACCGCCTGGACGCCGGCCACCGGCCACAGCGAAGGCGTCACCGTCGCCGTCCTCACCGGCCGCGACCCCCGCCGCTCCGCCGCCGTCCGCGACGCCGTCGTCGAGGGCCTGCGCGACGGCTCCCTCGCCGCGCCCCACCACCGCGCCCGCACCAAGGGCGTCGCCCTCGTCGGCGGCGGCCCGGGCGATCCGGACCTGATCACCGTGCGGGGCCGCCGCCTGCTCGCCGAGGCCGATGTGGTCATCGCCGACCGCCTCGGCCCCCGCGACCTCCTCGCCGAACTCCCCCCGCACGTCGAGATCATCGACGCGGCGAAGATCCCCTACGGCCGGTTCATGGCGCAGGAGGCCATCAACCAGGCCCTCATCGACCACGCCAGGGCCGGTAAGGCCGTGGTCCGGCTCAAGGGCGGCGATCCCTTCGTCTTCGGCCGCGGCATGGAGGAGGTCCAGGCGCTCGCCGAGGCCGGGATCCCCTGCACCGTCGTCCCCGGCATCTCCAGCACCATCTCGGTGCCCGGCGCCGCCGGTATCCCCGTCACCCACCGCGGCGTCGCCCACGAGTTCACCGTCGTCAGCGGCCATGTCGCCCCCGACGACGAGCGCTCCCTCGTCGACTGGGCGGCCCTCGCCCGGCTGCGCGGCACCCTCGTCGTCCTGATGGGCGTGGGCAACAGCGCCGCCATCGCCGCCACGCTCATGGCCCACGGCCGCTCCGGCGACACCCCCGCCGCGGTCGTCCAGGAGGGCACCACGGCCGCCCAGCGTCGCGTCGACGCCACCCTCGCCACCCTCGGCGAGACCGTCCGCGCCGAGGGCGTACGGCCCCCGGCGGTCCTCGTCATCGGTGACGTCGTCGCCGTCACCCCCGGAAAGTAGCCGTCCCGCACCCGGCATTGGCACCCCGACACCGACAAGGCACTATCTCCCCGTGGCAGAAATCATCACCGTCGACGACCCCGACGACCCCCGGCTGCGCGACTACACCGGCCTCACCGACGTCGAGCTCCGGCGCCGCCGGGAGCCCGCCGAGGGCCTGTTCATCGCCGAGGGCGAGAAGGTCATCCGCCGCGCCCGGCACGCCGGTTACGAGATGCGCTCGATGCTGCTCTCGGCCAAGTGGGTCGACGTCATGCGCGACGTCATCGACGAGGTCCCGGCGCCGGTCTACGCGGTCACCCCCGACCTCGCCGAGCGGGTCACCGGCTACCACGTCCACCGCGGTGCCCTCGCCTCCATGCAGCGCACACCGCTCCCGGACCCCGCGTCGCTGCTCGCCACGGCCCGCCGCATCGCCGTCATGGAGACGGTCAACGACGACCACACCGGCATCGGCGCGACATCGCCTTCGGGTCCCCAGAAGAGTGCAGGTCAGCGCGTCGCCATCTTCGAGGACATCGTCGATCACGCGAACCTGGGTGCCGCCTTCCGCAACGCGGCGGCTCTGGGCGTGGACGCCGTCTTCCTCACCCCACGCTGTGCCGACCCTCTGTACCGGCGGGCGGTGAAGGTGTCGATGGGCGCTGTCTTCCACGTTCCCTGGACCCGGCTGACCTCTTGGCCGGAGGACATCGAGCTCTTCCGTCAGGACGGCTTCGTGACGGCTTCCTTGTGCCTCGACGAGAAGTCGATCACGATGGACGAACTCGCCGCCCGCCGGTACGAGAAGCTGGCGCTCATGCTCGGCACCGAAGGTGACGGCCTGTCGATCGAGGCTCTCCGCGCGGCCGACGAATGGGTCCGGATCCCGATGGCCGCCGGAGTGGATTCCCTCAACGTCGCCGCGGCCTCCGCAGTGGCCTTCTACGCGACGAGGCGCTAGCCACACCTACGTTGCCCCCGTCGGTGGAGGCGGCCCGGAACGTACGCACGCCGACGTCCGCCTTCAGGAGCGCAGCCGGTGAGGGTGAGCGTCCTCCGCTCGCCCTCACCGGCTCGTGGCCTTCCGTTGTCAGGCCCGTGTGCCGGTCGCGTTGAGGCAGGCGAGCAGGGTCCGGGCCTGGACGTTCACGTAGTGGTTGTGCCGGACCAGAGAGGTGAGCTGTCCCGGAGTGACCCAACGGAACCCGGCGGGCGGGACGAGGGGCGCCGTTGCCTCGTCGGCCTCGACGAGGAGATGGCGGCTCTCCGCGTTGCGGAACCGGCCGCCCTCCTCCGAGTGCACGGCCTCGTAGCTGATGCGCGAGGGGAAGGAGGCGTGCGCGTTCAGCACGTCGTCCAGGAACGGTGGCCGGTCCTCGGCGGGCAGATGCGCGTGGGCGGCGGGGGTGCACTGGACCGTGGGGCCGAGTTCCACGGTGTCGAGGAAGCCCCCTTCGACGCGCGCCTGGACCAGGACATGGGGTACGTCGCCGAACCGTGGCGCGGTTCGGCCAGCAGTGCGGACAGGGGGATACCCGCGCCGTCCAGCGTGATCCGGCGGACGTCCGGGTCCGCGGGGAGCGCCACCGGGCCAAGAGGACGACACCCCTTAAGGTGAGGGCATGTCGAACTCGGTGGCGCTGGCGAAGGAGTTGACGGTCGGAGAGGTGTCGGACCGTAGCGGTGTGCCTGCCTCCACGTTGCGCTACTACGACCGCGAGGGACTGATACACAGCCGCCGCACCAGCGGTAATCAGCGGCGCTACGCCCGCGACACACTCCGCCGTGTCGCCTTCATCCGCGCCTCGCAGCGCGTCGGGATCCCCCTCGCCGACATCCGGGAGGCCCTGTGCCTCCTCCCTGAGGGCCGCACCCCCACCGAGGAGGACTGGGTCCAGGTCTCCGAGCGGTGGCGCTCCGAACTCGCCCGCCGCATCGACCTGCTGCTGCGGCTGCAGAGCAAGCTCACCGACTGCATCGGCTGCGGCTGCCTCTCGCTGGAGAAGTGTGCCCTCGTGAACCCCTGTGACGTTCTCGGGGAAGTGGGGCCGGGCGCCGGAGGGCTCCAGTTCTAGGCCCTGTCTTCACGCCCCTGCCGGGAGGCATGCGGAGGTGTGAAGACAGGACCCAGGGGCGGCCGCACCTGTGCTGTGGGCCCGGCATCCCAGGTCAGCTGCTGTACGGCCGCTTCTCGCGGGCCTCGCGCAGGGCGAGGCCCCACCAGACGAGCTGGTCGAAGAGGGTCGCGGCGGCGGCGGTCGCGGCGGCCGGGTCCTTCAGCGCGCCGGTCTCGTCGAACTGCCCCCAGCAGTTGTGGAAGCTGACCACGTCCCGGACGGTCACCGCGTGCAACTCGGCGAAGACGGTGCGCAGTTGCTCCACCGAGCGCAGACCGCCGGCCAGACCGCCGTAGGAGACGAAGCCGACCGGCTTGGCGCCCCACTCCGTGCGGTGCCAGTCGATCAGGCTCTTGAGCGAGGCGGGGAAACTGTGGTTGTACTCCGGGGTCACCACGATGAAGACATCCGCGTCGGCCAGCCGCGGCGACACCTTCGACAGGGTCTGGACCACCTCCTCGCCGGGGTTGGCGGACAGCTCGTACGGCAGCGTGTGGTCGGCGAGGTCGATCAGATCGACCCGCAGGTCGTCGCGCTCCTTGGCGAGCGAGGTGATCCAGTTGGCGACGGTCGGGCCGAAACGGCCCTCCCGGACGCTGCTGTTGATCAGGGCAAGGCGCAGTGGCGTGGTGGACATGGGTCTCCTTGTGCGTGGGGGCAGGCCCCGTTTCGCGGAATGGTCAAACGATCAGACTTGAAGTGGGGTTCAAGTCAAGCCCGTTCCTCAGCCGGTGTGTCGCGCGGTGGGGCGCGTCTCGCTGCGCCAGCTGCGCGGACCCCGGTGTCCCAGAGCCCGCTCCAGGCGGCGCCTTCGGAGGTGGTCTGCGACAGCGGCCATGCCCCGCCTCCTGAGGACTGGCTGCTACTGGCCCTCCGCCGGCGCCCGGCGGTTTCGGGGAGGCAAGGGTGAGCGCCGCCGGCGGGGGGCGGCGCATGGTGCCGACCGAACTGGCCGCTCTGGCGTTGGGGGTCTCCCCGGCGACCATCCGCAAATGGGCGAGCCGGGGGAAGATCACCCGCTACGGCAGCCCGCAGCGCGCCGCGTACGACCTGGACGAGCTCTACGACCTGGCCGCCATGGCAGTGCGGGCCCGGCGTACGACCGGGCCCTGAACCGTGGACTCCCTCGACGTCCGCGCCGCCGCGGCCGTCGCCTTCACCGTCGTCACGACGGGCCGCCTCACCGCCTGAAAAACCGTCAGCCGTACGTCCGGAGCCTGACCCCGGGCGTACGGCTGTGGTTCGGCGGGGCGCGGCTCAGCTCTCCACGCCGCCGGCCGACCGGTCGGCATCGCCGCCGTCGGCGGACTGCCCCTGCGGTGCCTCCACGGCGCTGTGCCCGGCCGGTACGGACCGTTCACCGCCCAGCCCGCGGGTCGGTCCCTGGCAGCCTTGCGCCGTCGCGATCCCCAGCGCCACCAGCAGCGTCACCGTGACGAACACCAGGATCCGCTGCCGCATCAGCCGCCGGTCGGGCCCCGGCCGACGGCCGCCCGAGGTCGGACGCGGCGAGGTACGCGGCGTCTTACGGCCCCCACCGGGACGGGCGGCGGGAATCCGCCCCGCGGGCCGCCCACCGGTCTGCCGACGGCCCGCCGACGAGGCGGGCCCGGCGCCGCGTGCCCCCGCCTCACGTTGCGGGGCCCGGGGCGTGCCGCCGGCCGACGGGCGCGGCTCGGGCGTCCCGGCCGTGCCCCGCTCGGTGCGTTGACGCGCGTAGGCATCGGCGCGCCGCCCGGTGGGCCGCTCGCCGGGACGCCGGTCGGCCCGGGCGGGACCGGCCGCCGCACCGCCGAGCGCACCGTCCTGGGGGGCGCCCGACAGACCGTGCGCCTCACGGGCGGCGATCTCCTTCAGCCGCAGCGACAGCGACAGCGTGCTGGGCCGGTCCGCCGGATCCTTCGCCAGACAGGCCGCGAGCAGTGGCGCCAGCGCGTCCGGCACCCCGGCGAGCTGCGCCTCCTCGTGCACCACGCGGTAGAGCATCACCTCTGAACTGCCCTGCCCGAAGGGGGAGTCGGCGGTGCAGGCGTACGCGAGGGTGGCGCCCAGTGCGAAGATGTCCGTCGCCGGGGCCACCGCGGCGCCCCGCACCTGCTCGGGCGCGAGGAAACCGGGGGAGCCGACGGCGGTCCCGACATGCGTGAGGGTGCTGGCGCCGGTCGCCCAGGCGATGCCGAAGTCGATGATCCGCGGTCCTTTGGGGGACAGCAGGATGTTGGACGGCTTGAGATCGCGGTGGACCACTCCCGCGTCGTGGACGGCCAGCAGCCCCTCGGACAGCGCCGCCCCGATCGACGCGACCTGCGCGGGGTCGAGCGGCCCCTCCTCGTTCACCTTGTCGTGCAGCGACGGGCCCGGTACGTACTGGGTGGCGAACCACGGGCGGTCCGCGTCGAGATCGGCGGCGACCAGCCGCGCCGTGCAGCCGCCGCGGATCCGCCGGGCAGCCGACACCTCCCGCGCGAACCGCGAACGGAACTCCTGGTCCTCCGCGAGATCCGGGCGGATCACCTTCAGCGCCACCCGCTGCCCGCGCTTGTCCGAGCCGAGGTAGACGACGCCCATCCCGCCCGCACCGAGCCGCCGGTGCAGCCGGAACGTCCCGACGACACGCGGGTCCTCGCGCCGGAGCCGCATCATCGCCATGTCCGTCCCCTACCTGCGGTGGGCAAGACCCACTCCGCTGCCAACCGTCTGACGTGGCACAGCTTACGGATTGACGGCCCGGCGCGCTGAGAGGCCGCGCATGAGCCCGCAGCGGGCGTCGCGCGTGGCCGATAACGGGCCCTCATCCCGGGTCGTTTTCCGGCCAGCCGCCCGCCCTTGCCCGCTCCTGGGGTCCAATCCCCCTCCCCAGCAGGCATATTGACCCGCCACGACCCCTCCGCACGGTGGTCCGGGCGCATGGCCGCGAGTGGCGCCCTCACTGCCAAGTCGCGGTGGACCGGGCGGAACCGGGGCCGCACCCGGGCCCCGTCGGGCGGCACGCACCGCTCGGGGAGTGAGAGAAGTCACCCGTTGGGGCATCTGTCCGCACGCGACCGGGATGCACTCGGCTGCCCCGGCCCGGACAACTCGCCCGCCCCGCTGCCCCGGAGCGGCCTACGCCTCAGGGGTACCCCCGGGCCCGTTCTGCAACCAGCGGAGTATGCGCCCGGCCCGCCCTCCTCCTCCTGGAGGCCGTTCACCGGTACGACGGGCTGACGCCCGGCTCCGGCCGGATGCCTAGTGTGGAGCCCGAGCGGCGGGCGCCGTACTCGTCCCCCCGAGGTTCCACGCCCGCCGCCACCACACGACAGGAGCCGGGATGACGGACCCACGAGGGCGCACGGCGCTCCGGGCGCGGTGGCGCGAACGCGTCGTCCCGCCCGGCGTCCGCCGCCCTTCGGGCACCCGCCATCCACTGGTCGCGGTCGCCATGGCGCTGCCGCTCGCGGTCCTGCTCAGTGTGGTCTTCGGCGGCTGGGAAGCCGTCATGACTCAGGCGTCGTCCGTGGCCGTGCTGCTGGGGCGCTGAACGGCGCCCCGGTCCCGGGAGAGCGGCCCGGGACGGGGGAAGCGCGGCCCAGCCCCGTGGGGACGGGGGTGTCACGGACGGCACGAGTGGCCGGGCCGCGGGGGCGTATGCCCGGCCCCCCCGTTTTTGCGCACCACCGCCCCCACCACGCGAGCCCGGCCCCCAACACCCCCCCCCCCCACCCG
>NZ_JBHYGX010000009.1:165771-173186 GCF_042739975.1 Streptomyces sp. NPDC059080 | reverse complement strand
GCCTTCGCTGCTCCGGCCCTTCGGCCTGCGATGTGGACGATACTGGGATTGAACCAGTGACCTCTTCCGTGTCAGGGAAGCGCTCTCCCGCTGAGCTAATCGTCCTCGGGACCGCGGAGAACCTGAGCCCTCCATGGGTACTGCGTGCGCGATACTGGGATTGAACCAGTGACCTCTTCCGTGTCAGGGAAGCGCTCTCCCGCTGAGCTAATCGCGCGAGGCCCGTAAATCCTACCGGGCAGTGGACGATACTGGGATTGAACCAGTGACCTCTTCCGTGTCAGGGAAGCGCTCTCCCGCTGAGCTAATCGTCCTTGGAGGTGGAGACGGGATTTGAACCCGTGTAGACGGCTTTGCAGGCCGTTGCCTCGCCTCTCGGCCACTCCACCTGGAGCGTAGGGGTTCGGGATGATCCCCCACATCGAGCGGACGACGAGACTCGAACTCGCGACATCCACCTTGGCAAGGTGGTGCTCTACCAACTGAGCTACGTCCGCAGGTGACTCTCCCGGATCATGCCGGGGAAGTTACCGGGCCTCCGGGGCGCTTGCGCTTCCCGGCGACGTGTTGAACTCTAGCGGATTCCTGGGCCAGTACAAAAACACGTTTGTGCAGGTGCTGCGCCTCTGGCTTGCCCACGGCGCCGGACGGGCCCGAGATCTAGACTCGCTGACGTGCACGATCTCCCTCCTGTGGCCCGCTTCGGCGGCCTCATCGCCACCGATCTTCGCGACGTCACCACCGACCCCGCAGCCCTGGACTCCACGGGCTGGTGGGCGGTGGTGGCCGGATTCGAGGGGGAGGCGATCTGCGCCCGCTTCGCCGACGTCCGGCCCGCCACCCCGGCCGACGCCCCCGACCCCCGCGCCTGGCACGGCCCCGCCCCCGACGGCTGGCGCAGCTCCCTGGACCGCGCCGCGTACATGGACGGGGTGCGCCGCATACGCGCGTACATAGGGACGGGGGACGTCTATCAGGTGAACCTCTGCCGGGTGCTGAGCGCGCCGCTGCCCGACCCGGACCGCAGCGACATCGACGCGCTCACCGCCGTACTGGCCCTCGGCAACCCTGCGCCGTACGCGGGCACGATCCGGCTCCCGGCGCACGGCGTCGAGGTCGCCACCGCCTCGCCCGAGCTGTATCTGCGCCGCGACGGGCGCACCGTCGACTCCGGCCCCATCAAGGGGACCGGGCGCATCGCCGCCGATCTGACGGACAAGGACCGCGCGGAGAACGTGATGATCGTCGACCTGGTCCGCAACGACCTCGGCCGGGTCTGCGCCAGCGGCAGCGTCACCGTCCCCGCGCTCTGCGCCGTCGAGGAACACCCCGGCCTCGTCCACCTCGTCTCCACCGTCCGCGGCGAGGTCGCCGAGCCCCATGCCAAGAGCGCCTGGGCCGATCTCCTCGCCGCCACCTTCCCGCCCGGTTCGGTCACCGGCGCCCCCAAGGGGAGCGCGCTGCGGATCATCGACGAGCTGGAGGCGGCGCCCCGCGGGCCGTACTGCGGCGGCATCGGCTGGGTCGACGCCGACCGCGGCACCGGTGAGCTGGCCGTCGGCATCCGTACCTTCTGGATCGACCGCGCCGCGACGGACGGGCCCGAGCTGCGGTTCGGCGCGGGCGCGGGGATCATTTGGGACTCCGATCCGGAGCGCGAGTGGGCGGAGACCGAACTGAAGGCGCGCCGACTGCTCGCGGTAGCGTCGGGCGAGCACGACGTGAACGGAAGGACTGGGCGATGAGGATCTGGCTGGACGGGGAACTGCGGGAGGCCGGCAGCGCCCGGGTGTCCGTCTTCGACCACGGCCTGACGGTCGGCGACGGCGTGTTCGAAACCGTCAAGGCCGAGGGTGGCCGGGCCTTCGCCCTCACCCGCCATCTGGAGCGGCTGGCCCACTCCGCGCGCGGTCTCGGGCTGCCCGAACCGGACCTGGACGAGGTACGCCGCGGCTGCGCCGCCGTCATCGACGCCAACCCGATGCCGCTCGGACGGCTGCGGATCACCTACACCGGCGGCGAATCACCCCTCGGCTCCGACCGCGGCGACGCCCCCGCGACCCTGGTCATCGCCCTCGGCGAGGCGACCCGCCGCCCCGACGCCACCGCCGCGGTCACCGTCCCCTGGGCCCGTAACGAGCGCGGCGCGCTCACCGGGCTGAAGACCACCTCGTACGGCGAGAACGTCGTCGCGCTCGCCCGCGCCCGGGAACGCGGCGCCTCCGAGGCGCTGTTCGGCAACACCGTCGGCGCGCTCTGCGAGGGCACCGGCTCCAACGTCTTCGTCGTCCTCGACGGCGAACTGCACACCCCGCCGCTGACCTCCGGCTGCCTGGCCGGGATCACCCGCGCGCTGACTGTCGCCTGGGCCGGTGCCAAGGAGACCGATCTGCCGCTGGACGCCCTGGAGCGCGCCGAGGAGATCTTCCTGACCTCCACGCTCCGCGACGTCCAGGCGGTGACGCGGATCGACGACCGCCAACTCGGTGACGTACCGGGCCCGGTGACGCGCGCCGCGATGTGCGCCTTCGACGCGGGCGCCGCCGCCGACTTCGACCCGCGGTGAGGTGAAGGGCCGCGGCGGCGGGTAGAAGGCCCCCGTGACCACCACGCTGCGTCCCGCGGGACCGGAGGACCGAGACGGCGAGGGCCACCGCGCCCGCCGCTACGACATCTGCGTCAACAGCCGCCGGGTGGGCGGCGTCCGGCTCACCACCGACCCGCTCACCGGGCCCGCCACCGGCCGGATCGAGGAGCTGGCGGTCGACGCCGCCGACCGCCGCCGCGGCCGGGCCACCGTCGCCGCCCTGACCGCCGAGGAAGTCCTGCGCGGCTGGGGCTGCCGGCGCATCGCGTTGACCGTCCCCGTCGGCGGGGAGGCGGCGCTGCGCCTCGCGGTGGCCCTGGGGTACACCGAACACGCCCGCTCTCTCGCCAAGGTGATCGTCGGAGCCCCGCCGCTGCCGCCCGGTGCCGAGGACCGTCCACTGACCGGCACCGGGTACCCGGCCTGGCGCGCCACCGCCCTCGCGGACCGCGCCCGCCTCCTTGCCGCACCGGGCCTGACCTCGCAGGAAGCCGTTCGGGCGGCGGAGGCCGAACACCGCGCACTGCTCCCGGGCGGCGCCGATACCCCGCACCACGCGGTGCGGCTCCTTGCCGTCCGCGGCACCGACGTCGGCCATGTCTGGGTCGATCAGCGGCCGCCGGACCTGCCCGGCGGCCGCGTCCTCGACCTCCTCGTCGCCCTGGAGCACCGCGGCCGCGGCCACGGCCGGGCCCTGCTGGGCATCGCGGAGCGGGAGTGCCTGGCCGCTGGAGCGCCCCTCACCGGCCTGACCGTCCGCACGGACGACGCCGCCGCGCGCGGTCTCTGCGAGGCCCTGGGCTACCGCCCCACCACGCTTCTGCTGGCCAAGCCGATCCTCTGACGCGGCTCCACTCCCGGGCGTGTTCGCAACGTCCCGCCTGGCTCGCGACGCCCTGCACGACACGCCCTAGGCGAGCAGCCGGTCCGCGATCTCCTCGATCCGGGCGCGCAGCCCCTCCTGGTTCGCGCTGCCGTCCAGCAGCTCCCCGCCGATGACGTACGTGGGGGTGCCGCGCACGCCGATCGCCTTGCCCTCGGCCTGGTCGGCGTCGACGATGAGCAGATGGCGGCCGTCGATCAGCGCGGTGTCCAGCTCGTCGGAGTCCAGCCCCACGGCGTCCGCGACCTCCAGCAGCAGCCGTTCACCGGAGCGGCCCAGCTCCTCGGTGCGGGCCAGCACCGCCTCGATGAATTCCTGGCCCTTGCCCTGTTCGGCGGCCTCCTCGGCCGCCTGCGCCGCCGCGTAGGCGTACGTGTGCTTCTCCAGCGGGAAGTGCCGCAGCCGGATGTCCAGCCGGTCACCGTAGCGCTCGCGCAGGGCACGCAGATCGTCCTGGGCGGTGTGGCAGTCCGGGCACTGCAGCTCACACCAGACGTCCAGGACAACGGGCTCGGAAGAGGGGGTGCCGGTGGCGGGGGAGTCGTTCATGGGGCCAGTCTTCCAGCCCGCCGGGCGGCAGGGGCACCTGGACCTCGGGAGGAGCCCGACCCGGAGATCTCCCTGATCACCACGGCCGGGCATGGCAGTAAAGACGCCGGGCAGGGCAGGATGGAGGAAGGGGACGCAGGGCGCGCTCCCTCCCACCCAGGGCAGGAGGACCCGATGCTGACATCGACCGTATGCGCCGCGGTGTCGGCGGCGGGCCTGGCCGTCGCCGCGCTGACGGCCTACCGCAAGCGTTTCCTCGCCGCGACGCGCATCGCGGCGTTCGCCCTCATCCCGATCGGCCTGGCGATGATCGGCGTCATCGACTGGATCGCCGGGATCGTCCTCAGGCCGACGGTCTGGGCCGGGTTCGGCCTGCTGGCGCTCTCGGCCGTGCTGTTCGTGATCGGCCGCGCCGTGGAGCGCCGCCGGGGCGGGACAGGCGGCCGCAAGGAGCGCCGGGCCGCCGCGGCCGCCCGCGGTGACGCAGTGGCCCCGGGTGCCTCCGCGCCGTCCCTCGGTTCGGGGCGTACGGTCTCCGGTCCCGCGGCCGCGGCCAAGGGCGGAGCAGCCGCCCCCAAGGATGACTTCTCGGACATCGAAGCGATCCTCAAAAAACACGGGATCTGATGAACTCCCGCCACTGAGGAGGTAATTGGGCATTCGCGACCGATCGGCTGCGCCATGATCGTCGCGAAATGAACGATGAGTGCGCCCTGGCCCGGGATGAAGCCCCGGCCCCCGAACCGCGCGGATGTCTTTTCGCGCTGTCCCAGCCGCCCCTGATGCTCTTCCTCGCCTTCATCGGCCTGTTGCTGCTGCTGGGCGCCGTCCACGACCTGTACCTCCAGTGAGGGCCGGGACGTGGCCGGTGCGGCTCAGTCAGCGGCCTCCCGCTGCCGTGCCCGGTAGGCGGCGACATGCAGCCGGTTACCGCAGGTCCGGCTGGAGCAGTAGCGCCGGGAGCGGTTCCGGGAGAGATCGACGAACGTGTGGCGGCAGCCCGGCGCCTCGCAGCGCCGCAGCCGCTCCCGCTCACCCGCCACGACCAGGAACGCCAGCGCCATGCCGCAGTCGGCCGCCAGATGGTGGGCGACCGAGGCACCCGGCGCGAAGTAGTGGACGTGCCAGTCGTAGCCATCGTGGTCCGTCAGCTGCGGGGTGGTGCCCGCGGACGTGATCAGCGTGTTCAGCAGCTCGGCGGCGTTGCGGTCGTCGGGGGCGGCGAAAACCTCCGCGAAGCGGGTACGCAGGGCGCGTACGGCGGCCAGATCGGCGTCGTCGAGGGCGCCGACCCCGCTGATGGCGTGCCGCGCGGTGAACTCCCGCAGCGCGGCCGGATCGGTCAGGGCGTCCGGGCTGCCGGGTGCCTCCCCCTCCGGGGCCGTGTTCAGCAGGTCGACGACCGCGTCCAGGGCGCACCGGGTGTCATGCGTGATCATCACGGTTTCGCTCCCAGGCCGGTTGGGGCGGCCCGTTCGCCGCCCCCGAGTCCTTGCGGAATGGTCGCCGACTCTAGCGCGTCGCCCACGCCACGGCGCCGCCGCCGCGGTGGGTCCGCGGCGACGGCGCCGGAGTGTGCCATATGAACTTGTCGGTCCCGCGGCGTCTCCCCGAGTCGGACGCCGCGGACGTGTGCGGGTTGGTTGCGGTGGGTGGCTGTGGTGCGTCTCAGCTCTCCGCGAGGATGTGGGAGAGCTCCGTGTCGAGGTCGAAGTGCCGATGCTCGGTACCGGGAGGTACCGCGGCGTCGGTCCTTTTGAGGAACGATTCGAGGGCCCGTGCGGGGGCCTCCAGGAGGGCCTCGCCTTCCGGGGAACTCAGGGCGATGCAGACCACGCCCTGTCCGTGGCTCCGGGACGGCCAGACACGGACGTCGCCGGTGCCGGTGGGCCGGTGGAGGCCCTCGGCGAGGAGATCGCGGGCGAAAACCCACTCGACGGTCTCCTCGGCTCCGGTATGGAAGGTGGCATGCACGGCGTAAGGATCGGCCGTGTCATACCGCAGGCCCGCCGGTACAGGCAGTGAGGACTCGCTCGACACAACGAGGCGCAGGTGCAGCTCGCAGCTGACCGTGGTGTTCATAAGCGCCAGGGCCTTTCGCTCAGTGTGCGCTCGGGGATTCGCACGTCGGCGAAATCGACATGCCACCTACGGTGCCGTTGTAAACCCCTCTGAGTGTTTTGGGTGGCTTCGAGTACCTCTGACGGCGGATTGAAAGATCGTCCCCCACGGTTATTCCGGGAGAGCAGGGCGGTCCGGCATGTTGACGAAATGAATACGGAGAGTGAGGGGAGGGTGATCGTCGGCGGAGTGGCGCGACGTCCACCGGAGTCCGGCTCGGCTCGTGGGCGCCGTGCTGCTCCGCCGCTCCCGCCCTTCCGTGCCGGAGTCGGCAGGCCGCCGGGTCTTCGTCGTCGGCCTCGCGATGTCGTGGTGCTGCGTCCGATGGGGCGGGGACGGTGGCGGTGACCTGCGCCGGTGGCCGCCCGGCTGGTCAAGGAGCCCCTTCGGCGTGGGGTAATGTGTGCCGTGCGCCGGGCGATTAGCTCAGTGGGAGAGCGCTTCGTTCACACCGAAGAGGTCACTGGTTCGAACCCAGTATCGCCCACCCCGGCCGAAGGTCCGGAGGCTTCAAGCCTCCGGACCTTCGCGGTTGTTGGGCTCCACCGTCCCCGGGGCGGCACACTGAACCCATGCCCTCCTGGTCGCGCGCACTCCACCGCTACCGCTTCCGCAGCGTGTGGCTGCTGCCCGACGCCCCGCCCGCGGTCGTCTACGCCGTCCTCGAACGCGTCGAGAGCTATCCGCGGTGGTGGCCCCAGGTGCGCGCCGTCGACCGCACCGGCGAGTCCGGCGGGACCGCGCGCTTTCGCTCGTTCCTCCCGTACCACCTGGACGTCGTCGCCGGTGAAGGGGCGCGGGACCCGCGCGCCGGGGTGCTGGAGGTGACGCTCCGCGGCGATCTGGAGGGGTGGGTGCGCTGGACGGTCGCGGCGCGCGGCGGCGGGACGCGCGTCCTCTTCGAGCAGGAGGTGGAGGTGCGCAAGCCGCTGCTGCGACGGCTGGCGCTGCCCGGGCGGCCGCTGTTCGTGCTCAACCACGCGTTGATGATGCGCTCCGGGCGGCGCGGTCTCGCGGTCTGGCTGGCCCGCTGACGCCGCCCGGCGGTCGCGCCCCGTGACCGGCGCGGGGGTGTCGTACGGGCCGCGGGGAGGCATTTGATGGAAAGCCGCGGCGGCCTGTATTGTTCAGGTCGTTCGCGAGGGAAACCCCGCCGGCACCCGGGCGATTAGCTCAGTGGGAGAGCGCTTCGTTCACACCGAAGAGGTCACTGGTTCGAACCCAGTATCGCCCACCGGGATCGAGGTCCGGACCCTCACAAATACGCCCGCGCCC
>NZ_JBHYGX010000009.1:147614-165761 GCF_042739975.1 Streptomyces sp. NPDC059080 | reverse complement strand
CGCGGGAGTGGTTCGAGCGGTTCGAGGGCGCCGGTCTCGACGGCCACGTCGCCCAACCCCCCCACCAGCCGGAACCGCCCCGCGCACCGGGGTTTTTCAATGTCAAACACCAGCGGACCCCCCCCCTCGGGGTGGGGGGGGGGGCTTTTTTTCCCCCCCCCCCCCCCTTTTCGTTGTGGCGGCAATTCCCGAACTGCCCGCGCATTTCCTGACGGTGCGGAATCCACCTCACCTTTCCTGGGCCGCGGGCCGCATCGGCCACTGCCCGTCGGCCGCGCCGCCGCGCGGGAACCACGTGTGCCGGTCGTGTACCTGAGCCTCGTACCACGTCGTCTGAAGGGTGTGGAGTTCGTCCGGCCGCAGTCGGGCGAGGCGGGCAGCGAAGCGTCGGCCCAGCGCGCGGACCAGCTCCAGGACGGTGAGCACGTCGTCGGCGGTGCGCCCGGTGCCGTGCCCGCTGTCGGACGGCTTGACGTCGTAGGGCGCGCAGAGGCCGGGGAGGGTGCGGGCGCCCTTGCGGTAGCGGTCCAGGTGGGTGTCGAGGACCAGCGGGTCGAGGACGTGCAGGGGGTGGCTGCCGAGATAGCCGGTCAGGGAGGTGGCGCGGTGGCGCGTCGCCTCGCGGTCCAGGAGCGTCAGGGTGAACGGAGCGTCCAGCACGGCCACCGGGCGGCCGGACGCCGCTTGCGAGCTCAGAGCCCGCGCGATCTCGTCGACCGCGGGCGCAGGCCAGCGGCCGCGGCGCGCGAGATGCCCGGCGGTCAGGCCGTGCGCCGCCGTCGCCGCCTCGGGTGTCTCCACACCGGGGCTGATCAGCCAGCAGGTGAGCGCCGGGGAGGCGCCCGGGGTCTCCTGGACCGCCAGCGCCGCCGCGACGATGCGGTCGGTCTCGGGATCGTCTCCGGTCGTCCCGACGCCGAACGCCGCCAGCGGACCGTCGTACCAGCACGGCACCATCGCCACTCCTCGCACTCCGACATCACGGCGCGGGCGCCCCGGCGCCGGCCGGCCGCTCCCGGCTGACGAACCTGGGCCCGAGCAGGTGATACCCGCCTCGTGGTGTCGCCGAACCGCTTTTGTTTGCGGGCCTCTTGACGGGGAGACAAACCAAGAGGACGGGGTGTGGTGCACGTCCGGCCGCGGACTCCCGTCGTACCGAAGCACTCCCGCGAGACCCGCCGGCACCCGGCGCGCCCGCGCCCGGCCCGGGGCCGCCGTCCCCGCGCACCGCACCCGCCCCGCCGCACACCCCGGCGGGCCCGGCTGCCCCGTACCGCTGCCACTGGACGACCCGGCCGGCCCCCGGTCACCGGCCGCGGTACTTCGACCACCGCGCCCTGGTTCCGGCGCGGACCGGGCCGGGAGGGAGAGTGTGATGCACCGGCCGACCGACGACCCCGCCGCGCCGGGCCCGCAGCTGCCGGGCGCCGGTATCCCGTTGCCCGACCCGGCGGCCATCGACCCCGCGATCCTCGGCGCGTTGTTGGCCCGGCACGGCTGGCACCGGACGGGCGGCCCCGGCGGGCGGTACGCGCGCTGGACCCCGCCGGGCGGCGGCGCCGGGCTGCTGGTGCCGCAGGACCAGCGCTTCCCCGAGTGCGCCGATCTGCTCGCCGAGGCGCTGGCCACCCTCAGCGTCAGCCCGGCACCGTACGCCCGGGAGGTGCTGCTGGGGATGGCGGCGCTCAGCGACGAGGTGCGCTGGGAGCGGCTGGCGCCGGGGAGCGGGTCGGTGGTGGCGCGCTGGGTGGCGCAGGAGCAGTTGCGCGGTGCGGCGCGCGCGATGCTGTCCGCCGCGGCGCTGGGCAGCTGCGCCCGCGCCGGGTACTACGGGTCCCGCTACCGCGGCCACACGGAGCGCTTCCTGGGGGAGGCGCTGCTCGGACCGGCGCCGGAGGGCCGTCGGCTCGCCGCGTTCCTCCCGGTGTCGGTCGGCCGGGGCCCGGTGATCACTCTGCACCGGGCGCTGCGCGCGGCCCGCGACGCCACCGATCACCGGCGCGCCACCGGAGGCGTCGAGGCGTTCGATGCGGCGGTGGCGTTCGGCGTCTGCCATGAGCTGGTGCAGGCGCTGATCGCGCTGGTCCACGAGGGCGGCGGCATCCGGATCACGGTGGACTGGTCGCCCGGCGCGGGCCCGCCGCCCGGCTGCCCGGTCCGCCCCGGGCCCGTGGAGTTCACCCCGGGCGACCTCCCGGCGCTGGCGGACGCCGCCCAGCGCTACGTACGCGGCGAACCGTCGCTCCCGGTACGGGTGACCGGCGCGGTGGTGCGGCTGCACCGGGAGCGGCCCGGCGGGGGAGTGGTACGGCTGCGGGTGATCTCCGGGGCGGACGTCGAGCAGGTACGGATCGCGCTCGGCGACGACGACTACCGCGTCGCGGGCCAGGCCCATCTGATGAACCTGCCGGTCCGGATCAGCGGCCGTCTGGAGAGCCGCGGCGGTTTCCGGCGCCTCACCGGGGCGCGCGGCGTCGTACCGCTGCCTACGGGGGAGACGGAGGCGGAACCCGGGGAGCCGTCGTGAAACCGTCGTCCCCAGGGGCGCTCGGCGGAACCGCCGGATCATAGGGCGCCCCGGGGAATCGTCGCCCCAAGGGCGCTCGGGCGAACCGCCGGGCCATAGGGCGCCCGGAGGAACCGTCGCCCCTGGGGCACCCCGGAGAACAGTCGCCCCAAAGGCGGCCCGCCGGGCCCGCCCGCCCCGGGGAGGCCGGGCCCCGGTAAACCGTTTCGCGGTCCGGTCCGCGGGATCGGTACGATTTGCCTGCGCAGCAATCGCTGACGTGCAGCAGACATGACAGGAGAGACCGGTGTCAGACGTCCGTGTGACCGTCCAACGCGATTCCGAGCGGGAAGAACGCGTGGTGACCACGGGCACTACGGCCGCCGACCTCTTCCAGGGCGAGCGCGCCGTCGTCGCCGCGCGGGTGGCCGGGGAGCTGAAGGACCTGGCGTACGAGGTGGCCGACGGCGAGACCGTCGAGCCCGTCGAGATCACCTCCGAGGACGGCCTGAACATCCTGCGGCACTCCACCGCACACGTGATGGCGCAGGCCGTGCAGGAGCTGTTCCCGCAGGCCAAGCTCGGCATCGGCCCGCCCATCAAGGACGGCTTCTACTACGACTTCGACGTGGAGACCCCGTTCCACCCGGACGACCTCAAGCGCATCGAGAAGAAGATGCAGGAGATCCAGAAGCGCGGCCAGAAGTTCGCGCGCCGGGTCACCACCGACGAGGACGCCCGCGTCGAGCTGGCCGACGAGCCGTACAAGCTGGAGCTGATCGGCCTCAAGGGCAACGCCGCCGAGGCCGCCGAGGGCGCCGACGCCGAGGTGGGCGGCGGCGAGCTGACCATCTACGACAACCTCGACGCCAAGACCGGCGAGCTGTGCTGGAAGGACCTCTGCCGCGGCCCGCACCTGCCCAGCACCCGCGTCATCCCGGCCTTCAAGCTGATGCGCTCGGCCGCCGCCTACTGGCGCGGCAGCGAGAAGAACAAGCAGCTCCAGCGGATCTACGGCACCGCCTGGCCGACCAAGGACGAGCTCAAGGCCCACCTGGAGTTCCTGGCCGAGGCCGAGAAGCGCGACCACCGCAAGCTCGGCGCCGAGCTGGACCTCTTCTCCTTCCCGGAGGAGCTCGGCCCGGGCCTCGCGGTGTTCCACCCCAAGGGCGGCGTCATCCGCAAGGAGATGGAGACCTACTCCCGCAAGCGCCACGAGGTCTCCGGCTACGAGTTCGTGAACACCCCGCACCTCTCGAAGGAGAAGCTCTTCGAGATCTCGGGGCACCTGCCGCACTACGCGGAGGGCATGTTCCCGGCCATCGAGTTCGACGAGCAGAACTACCGCCTCAAGGCGATGAACTGCCCGATGCACAACCTGATCTTCAAGTCGCGCGGCCGTTCCTACCGTGAACTGCCCCTGCGGCTCTTCGAGTTCGGCACGGTGTACCGCTACGAGAAGTCGGGCGTCGTGCACGGCCTGACCCGCTCGCGCGGCTTCACCCAGGACGACTCGCACATCTACTGCACCAAGGACCAGATGCCCGAGGAGCTGGACACGCTCCTGACCTTCGTGCTGGACCTGCTGCGCGACTACGGCCTGAGCGAGTTCGAGCTGGAGCTGTCCACCCGCGACGAATCCGACAAGTTCATCGGCACCGACGAGGACTGGGCCGAGGCCACCGAGGCGCTGCGCCTGGCCGCCGAGAAGCAGGGCCTGCCGCTCGTCCCCGACCCGGGCGGCGCCGCGTACTACGGCCCGAAGATCTCCGTGCAGGCGAAGGACGCCATCGGCCGGTCCTGGCAGATGTCGACGATCCAGGTGGACTTCAACCAGCCCAAGCGGTTCCACCTTGAGTACACCGCGGCGGACGGCTCCAAGCAGCAGCCCGTCATGATCCACCGCGCGCTGTTCGGTTCGATCGAGCGGTTCTTCGGCGTGCTTCTGGAGCACTACGCGGGCGCCTTCCCCGTGTGGCTCGCCCCCGTCCAGGCCACCGGCATCCCGATCGGCGACAGCCACGTCCCGTACCTCCAGGAGTTCGCCGCCGAGGCGCGCGCCCAGGGGCTGCGGATCGACGTCGACGCGTCGTCGGACCGCATGCAGAAGAAGATCCGCAACGCCCAGAAGAGCAAGGTGCCCTTCATGGTCATCGCCGGTGACGAGGACGTCGCCAACGGCGCGGTCTCCTTCCGCTACCGCGACGGCTCGCAGAAGAACGGCATCCCGCGCGCCGAGGCGATCGCCGAGATCGTGGACGCGGTGGAGCGCCGGATCCAGGTGTGAGTCAGCGCTGACCCGTCGGGGGGGGGCCCCCGGGGGGCGCGCCGCCCGCGGGCGGCGCGCGTGGCGCGGCTCACGGCGCGCGCGCCCCGGCCCCCGCGCCCCGCCGGCCCGCGGCCCCCCCCCCCCCGCCGCCCCCCGCCGGTTTCCCGTACGCCCCGGGCCCGGCCCCGCCTCACTCCTCGCCCTCCTGCCGGAAGCGCCGCACCAGCCAGGAGGAGAACGTGCCGACCACCGCGCCGACCGGCGCGACCCCGGTGCACATCAGCCCGGTGGCGACGAGGAGCCACACACGGTGACGGGGCGCGGTCCATCGGCCCGGCATCGGGCAGTGCGCGGTGCGCCCCGGCGACACGCCGCGGACGGCGGACGCCATATGCTGGCCGGTATGACGAGCGAGCCGGAGCAGCAGATCGGAGTCGGGACACAGGACGCCTTCCAGCGCCTGTGGACGCCCCACCGGATGGCGTACATCCAGGGGGAGAACAAGCCGAGCGGCCCTGGGGCCGACGACGGCTGTCCGTTCTGCGCGATCCCCGCCAAGTCCGACGAGGACGGTCTGGTGATCGCCCGCGGTGAGCACGTCTACGCGGTGCTGAACCTCTACCCGTACAACGGCGGGCATCTGATGGTGGTGCCGTTCCGGCACGTCGCGGACTACACCGAGCTGGACGGCGCGGAGACCGCGGAGCTGGCGGAGCTGACCAAGCACGCGATGACCGCGCTGCGCACCGCGTCGGGGGCGCACGGCTTCAACATCGGCATGAACCAGGGCGCGGTGGCCGGTGCGGGCATCGCCGCCCACCTGCACCAGCACGTCGTCCCGCGCTGGGGCGGCGACACCAACTTCATGCCGGTGGTCGGCCACACCAAGGTCCTGCCGCAGCTGCTCGCCGACACCCGGCGGATGCTCGCGGACGCCTGGCCCGCATAGGCGGTGTCTTCTCGATCTCCGCGGGGCCCACGGAGATCGAGAAGAAACCCCCTGGCGACACCGCCGCCCCGGGGCCCGTGCGCGCGTCCCGGGGCCTGGTCCGGCGCTCCGGCAGCAGGCGCCACTCCTCCGAAGGGCCGAACAAAAGACCTCCACTCGGTCCGTCCCGCTCTGTAATGGAGTGGTGACTTCACCGGACCGCCGTTCCGTGCTACGCGCTGCCGCCGTGGCCGCCGCCGGGGCGGCCGCCACCGCCTGCACCCGGAGCGGCGCGGCCCCCGCGGCCGCCCGCGCCACCGCCCCGGCCACCCCGCGCCCGGCCTCGCCCCGCCCGGCGCACGCCGCCCGGCCGCCCACCCGCGCGCCGGGCCTTCCCGCACAGATCGCGCACGGCCCCCGGCGGGGCGACGCGGTCGCGCTGACCTTCCACGGCCAGGGCGACCCGAAGACCGCCACCGCGCTGCTCCGCGAGGCCGAGCGGGCGGGTGCCCGCCTCACCGTGCTGGCGGTCGGCACCTGGCTCGACGAACAGCCCGCGATGGCCCGCCGCATCCTCGACGGCGGCCACGAACTCGGCAACCACACCCTCCACCACCGCACCATCTGCGCCCTGCCCGAGGACGAGGCGTACGCCGAGATCACCGGCTGCGCCGACCGGTTGCGGGCCCTCACCGGCACCATCGGCAGCTGGTTCCGCCCCTCGCGGACGCAGTACGCCACCGACCAGGTGATCCGCCTGGCCCGTCGGGCCGGATACCCGCACGTCCTCTCGTACGACCTCGACTCCCTCGACGCCGACGACCCCGGCGCGCCCGCCGTCCAGCGCACGGTGCTGGACGGTGCCCGGCCCGGCTCGGTCGTCAGCCTCCACCTCGGGCACCCCGGCACCGTTGCCGCGCTGCCCCCGATCCTCGACGGCCTGCACCGGCGCGGTCTGCGCGCGGTGACGACTACGGAGCTGGTGACCTGATGGCTGACCGGACCCCCGCCCTCCGCCGCACCCCGGGGAAGGCGGCCCTGCTGGCCGCCGCGTGCGCGCTGCTCGCCGCCGGATGCGGGGCGGACGGCACCGCCGCCCGCCCCGGGCACACCCCGCGCCCCGCGAGCCCGTCCCCGGCGGCGGCCGCCCGCCCCGGTCTGCCCGGCATGCCGCCGCTGCTCGACCCGCACGACATCTACGCCGCGGACCGGCCGGGCAAGCTCGTCCCGCAGGTCAAGGACTATCCGTCGATGGTGTACGTCCCCAACACCATCTCCAACACGGTCAGCGTCATCGACCCGCGGACGTACAAGGTCGTGCGGACCATGCCGGTGGGCGTGCAGCCGCAGCACGTCGTACCGTCCTGGGACCTGAAGACGCTGTGGGTCAACAACGACCGCGGCAACAGCCTCACCCCGGTCGACCCGCGCACCGGCAAGGCGGGCAAGACCGTCGCGGTGCACGACCCGTACAACCTCTACTTCACGCCCGACGGCAAGTACGCGATCGTGATGGCGTCGATGGACAAGCAGCTGGTCTTCCGCGACCCGCACACCATGGAGGTCCGCAAGACCGTGGAGGTGACCTGCGCCGGGGTCAACCACGCCGACTTCTCCGCCGACGGCCGGTACTTCATCGTCTCCTGCGAGTTCTCCGGCGAACTGCTCAAGGTCGACACCGCGAAGATGGCGGTGACCGGCCAGCAGAAGCTGCCGCAGTACGGCGCGATGCCGCAGGACGTCAAGCTCTCCCCGGACGGGAAGACCTGGTACGTCGCCGATATGACGTCCGACGGGGTGTGGGTTCTCGACGGCGACCACTTCACCCGGCCGAAGCTGCTGCGCACCGGCAAGGGCGCCCACGGCCTCTACGTCAGCCGCGACTCGAAGCAGATGTACATCTCCAACCGCGGCGAGGGCACCATCTCCCTGCTGGACTTCGCCACCGGCCGCCTCACCGGCAAATGGCACATCCGCGGCGGCGGCAGCCCCGACATGGGCGGCGTCTCCGCCGACGGCAAGGTCCTGTGGCTCTCCGGCCGCTACCACTCCGAGGTCTACGCCCTCGACACCCGTACGGGGGAGACCCTGGCGAAGATCCCCGTCGGGAACGGCCCGCACGGCCTCGCGGTCTACCCGCAGCCCGGCCGCTACTCCCTGGGCCACACCGGCATCTTCCGCTGAGCCCGCACAACGGCCGACTCCCGTACGGGCGGACCCGTACGGGAGTCGGAAGAGCGGGGAGCGGACGGCCGCCGCGGGTCAGGCGCTGTACTCGTCGGCCTTCCGCGGCTCGACGCCCTGGACCAGACCGCTGAGCATCATCGAACGGCCCTCGAAGCGCTCGATGTCCACGCCGTTCTCCTTGAGCACGCCCACCGCGGCCGTATGGACCGCCCGCAGCACGGGCGTCGCCGCGCGCAGCGCGTCATCGGCCATGAAACGGTGCCGCCAGGGCTTGTCCGCCCAGACGTGCCGCAGCCCGAACGGCTCGGGCAGCGCCAGCTTGCCGCCGAGGAAGTCCAGCACGGACGGGAACCACGTCAGCGGGGCGCGGGCGGCGAGGCGGACGACCTCGGCCGTGTCGATCAGCGGCAGCGTCTGCTTGCGCGTCTCCCAGAACTTGATGACCTTCGCGACCTCTTTGGTCTTGGGGGACGGCTTGCCGGAGAACAGGGAGTTGACCGGGCCGAGGGCGTGACCGGTGACCTCGATGCGCAGCGTCTCGTGCAGCACCGTGACGGTGATCAGCAGCGTCAGCACCAACTGGCCGTCCCAGAGCACGAACTGCACGCCCAGGTAGTGGCGGTTGCCGCTGCCGAACTGCTGCTCGTTGCAGATCCGCTCGATCTCGTGGCCGCGGATCCGGAAGGCGTCGGTGTCTGTGCCGTCCGGGCGGCTGACCTCCTTGGCCTTCTCCCCGACCGGCGAGACGATCCAGTGGTTGACCTGCGGCGCCTGCTGGAATCCGCCGGTGTGCAGCGGGCTGCGCTCCAGCATCCGCAGCCGGTCGTGGATCGCCCGGATCACGTCCCAGCTGCGGAACGGATGGATCTCCGTCCCCTCCTTCGCCGGCTTCAGCTCCTCGGCCAGATGCCAGCTGCCCCAGCGTGTCCCCATGCCGAGGATGCCGCGCGGACCGGCGTAGAAGACGACGTTGCTGCGCTGCTCGGCGGAGAGTTTGGCGAGATTGTGCCGCAGGGTTTCGGCCGCTATCTCACCGGGATCGCCCGGCACCGCCTCGGGGATCTTCGCGCCGACCCCGCCGCCGTCCAACAGCCCCTGCCACGCCTCGCGCAGCAGTACGGCCGTCCGCTCGCAGATCTGCTTGGCGAACCACCAGCCGATCACCGGGGCGATGACCATGGCGCGCGCGTACAGCGGCCAGAAGCCCGTCGCCGGCAGCTTGATCAGCAGGACCACCCCGGCCACCGCGAGCAGGGCGAGGAGCGCCGAGCCGCCGACGGACGTCTTGCCGTCCTTGGCGAGGTACTTCTTCGCCTGGAAGCCGCCCAGCCACAGCAGCACACCGGGCAGGAACGCCACCCCGCACAGCAGCATGATGACCGTCAGCTTGGCGTCCCGCTGCTTGCGGATACGGGTGGCCGCCAGGCAGTGCTCGACGATGACCTGCGGCTCGGTGCCGAAGGACTGGATGAGCGCCTTGCGGCCGCCGCCGAGCATCCGCGTCTGGATCGCCCGGGAGAACGCCTCGCCGAGATTGGGCTCGAACAGCGAGAGCTTGGGCTTCTTGATCTCGGAGGCGCCCGCATCCGAATCGGCCTTGGAGATATCGGCCAGCGGACTGTCCCGATAGGCGGCGGAGGCCAACGCCTGGGTCGCCGCGGTCTGTCCCGCGCCTCCCAGGAGCGGCACCTGCGCCCCAGGACTGAAGTCGAAGCCGTCTGCTGCCACTGCCCGCCCCCAACGCCGCACCATCACTGCCGCGGCTCTTTACCCGTTCACCGCTCCTGGCACACCTGCCGAGCCCGTCCGGCCAGCGTACAGGCGGCGCCGGGCCCAAGGGAGTTGACCGGTCAGGTGGTCGGTCAATCGTTGACTATGCGCCGATTTCCGGGCCCCGCCGCACCGCCGCCGCCAGCTGTTGCGGCATCGGTTCGTGCCGGAGATAGGTCCGGGTGAAGCGGCCCGTGCCGTGCGCGAGCGAGCGGAGATCGACGGCGTACCGGGCGATCTCCGCCTCCGGCACCTCGGCCCGTACCCAGGTACGGTCGCCCACCTCCTCCTGCTCGGTGCCGACCACCCGGCCGCGCCGCCCGGACAGATCGCTCATCACCGGCCCGACGAACTCGTCCGGAATCAACACCGCGACCTCCGCGACCGGTTCGAGCAGTTCGATCCGCACCTGTCCCGCCGCGTCCCGCAGCGCCAGCGCCCCGGCCGCCTGGAACGCCGCGTCCGACGAGTCCACCGCATGCGCCTTGCCGTCCCGCAACGTGACCCGGACGTCGACGAGCGGATACCCGGCCGCCACCCCCTGTGCCGCCTGGGCGCGTACCCCCTTCTCCACCGACGTGATGAACTGCCGCGGCACCGCGCCGCCCACCACCGTGTCCACGAACTCGACGCCGGAGCCCGCGGGCAGCGGCTCCACCTCGATCTCGCAGATCGCGAACTGGCCGTGCCCGCCGGACTGTTTGACCTGCCGCCCCCGCCCGGCCGCCGCACCGCCGAACGTCTCCCGCAGCGGTACGCGGTACGGAACGGTGTCGACCCGGACGCCGTAACGGGTGCGCAGCCGCTCCAGCGCGACCTCCGCGTGCGCCTCGCCCAGACACCACAACACCACCTGGCCGGTGTGCGGATGCTGCTCCAGACGCATCGTCGGATCCTCCGCGACCAGCCGCGCCAGCCCGTGCGAGAGCTTGTCCTCGTCCGCCTTGCCGTGCGCCTCGATCGCGACCGGCAGCTGCGGATCGGGCATCGTCCACGGCGCCATCAGCAGCGGGTCCCCGCACGACGAGAGCGTGTCGCCGGTCTCCGCCCGGGCGAGCTTCGCCACGCACGCCAACTCCCCGGCCACCGCCTGCGCCAGCGGCCGCTGCTGCTTCCCGGACGGCGCGGACAGCGCCCCCACCCGCTCCTGCACATCGTGGTCGGCGTGGCCGCGGTCCTCCAGACCGTGTCCCGAGACGTGCACCGCCTCGTCCGGCCGCAGCGTGCCGGAGAACACCCGCACCAGCGACAGTCTGCCGACGTACGGATCGGAGGTGGTCTTGACGACCTCCGCCGCCAGTGGCCCGGCCGGATCGCAGACCAGCGGCGGACGCGGCGCGCCATCGGGCGTGGTGACCTCCGGGGCCGTCCGCTCGCCCGCCGCCGGGAAGCCCCGTACGAGGAGGTCCAGCAGCTCCACGGTGCCCAGGCCCTGCCGGGCGGAGCCGGTGACGGGGGCCGCGGCGAGCACCGGGTGGAAGGTGCCGCGGGCGACCGCCGTCTCCAGGTCGGCGACGAGCGACGCGACGTCCAGCTCCTCGCCGCCGAGATAGCGGTCCATCAGCGTTTCGTCCTCGCTCTCCGCGATGATCCCCTCGATCAGGCGGCCGCGCGCCTCGTCCAGCAGCGGCAGTTCCGCGGCGTCCGGGTCCCGCTCGGTGCGTTCGCCCGACGCGTATTCGGCGACCCGCCGCGTCAACAGCCCGAGCAGGCCCGTCACCGGTGCGTGGCCGTCCGCGCCCGCCGCGCCGTACAGCGGGAGGTACAGGGGGAGTACGGCGTCCGGGTCGCCGTCGCCGAGGGCTTCGCCGCAGCCGCGCAGGACGGTGGTGACATCGGCGCGGGCGGCGTCGAGGTGGGTGAGGACCAGCGCCCGCGGCATGCCGACCGCCGCGCACTCCTCCCACACCGCGCGGGTCGCCCCGGCCACGTCCTCCGCGGCGGAGACGACGAAGAGGGCCGCGTCCGCCGCCCGCAGCCCGGCCCGCAGCTCCCCGACGAAGTCGGCGTACCCGGGGGTGTCCAGCAGATTGATCCGGCAGCCGCGCCACTCCAGGGGGACCAGTGACAGCTGGACCGAGCGCTGTCTGCGCTGCTCGATCGGGTCCTGGTCGGAGAGGGTGTCGCCGTCCTCGACCCGCCCGGCGCGGCCGGTGGCCCCGGCGGCCAGGGCCAGCGTCTCCACGAGGGTGGTCTTGCCCGCGCCGCTGTGGCCGACCAGCACCACATTGCGGACGGCGGCGGGGCCGCCGGCCGCCCCGGCTCCCGGCTTCTCGTTCATGCCCTCGCCTCCAGGTCGTCACCTTTGCGGTGATTCGAGCTTTCCACCGCGGTGGGGGCCCGTCCACAGGGAGCGGCGGGGGAGTGGCGGTCCCCGCAGGTCGCCGGGCGTCCCCGGGCGGCGCCGTGGGTGCGCGGTGCCCGGGGAGCGCCTGGCTACGATGGGCCAGCCGGTGGCCCCTTGACCGCACGGCCCGTATCGACCTCCGGGAAGGCCATGCTGAACAAGTACGCGCGTGCGTTCTTCACGCGTGTTCTCACGCCGTTCGCCGCCCTGCTCATCCGCCTCGGCGTCAGCCCGGACGCGGTCACCCTCCTCGGTACGGGGGGCGTGGTCGCCGGTGCCCTGGTCTTCTACCCCCGCGGTGAATTCTTCTGGGGCACCGTCGTCACCACCCTCTTCGTCTTCTCCGACCTGGTCGACGGCAACATGGCGCGGCAGCTGGGACGCTCCAGCCGCTGGGGCGCCTTCCTGGACTCCACCCTCGACCGGGTCGCCGACTCCGCGATCTTCGGCGGCCTCGCCCTCTGGTACGCCGGTCGCGGCGACAGCCTGATGCTCTGCGCGATGGCGATCTTCTGCCTCGCCAGCGGCCAGGTCGTCTCGTACACCAAGGCACGCGGCGAGGCCATCGGGCTGCCGGTGAACGTCAACGGTCTGGTCGAACGCGCCGAGCGGCTGGTCATCACCCTCGTCGCCTGCGGCCTGTCCGGGCTGCACGCCTTCGGGGTGCCCGGCGTGCAGGTTCTGCTGCCGATCGCCCTGTGGATCGTCGGCATCGGCAGCGCCGTCACCCTCGCCCAGCGGGTGGTGACGGTCCGCCGGGAGTCCGCCGAGGCGGACGCCGTCGCGCACGGGGGGAACGGCGTATGAGCCGCATCGCCACCGACAAGCTCACCGACGCCCTGTACGGGCTGGGCTGGAGCACCGTCAAGAAGCTGCCGGAAGGCGTGGCGGTGCGCCTGGGCCGCACGATCGCCGACGCCGCCTGGCGCCGCCGTGGCAAGGGAGTGCTGCGCCTGGAGGCCAACCTCGCCCGCGTCGTCCCGGATGCCACCCCGCAGCGGCTGACCGAGCTCTCCCGCGCCGGGATGCGCTCGTACATGCGCTACTGGATGGAGTCCTTCCGGCTGCCCGCCTGGAGTACCGACCGCATAACGGCGGGCTTCGCCGCGCAGGACGTCCAGCGCCTCAAGGACGCCCTGGCGAGCGACCGCGGCGTCATCCTCGCCCTGCCGCACATGGGCAACTACGACCTGGCGGGCGTCTGGGTCACCACCGCGCTCGGTGTCCCCTTCACCACCGTCGCCCAACGCCTCAAGCCGGAATCCCTCTACGACCGCTTCGTCGCCTACCGTGAGGGCCTGGGCATGGAGGTGCTGCCGCACACCGGTGGCGCCGCCTTCGGCACCCTTGCCCGGCGGCTGCGCGCCGGTGGCCTGGTCTGCCTCGTCGCCGATCGCGACCTCTCCCACTCCGGCATCGAGGTCGACTTCTTCGGCCACGCGGCGAAGATGCCCGCGGGACCCGCGATGCTCGCCGCCCGCACCGGCGCGATGCTGCTGCCCGTCACCCTCTGGTACGACCGCACGCCGGTCATGCGCGGCCGGATCCACCCCGAGATCGAGGTCCCCGCGGAGGGCACCCGCGCCGAGAAGGCCACCGTCATGACCCAGGCGCTCGCCGATGCCTTCGCCTCCGGCATCGCCGACCACCCCGAGGACTGGCACATGCTGCAACGCCTCTGGCTCGACGACCTGGAGCCGCGCGACGCGGCCCGTGGAACGGAGACGCCGTGAGAATCGGCATCGTCTGCCCCTACGCCTGGGACGTCCCCGGCGGCGTCCAGTTCCACATCCGCGACCTCGCCGAACACCTCCTCTCCCGCGGCCACCACGTCTCCGTGCTCGCTCCCGCCGACGACGGGACGCCGCTGCCGCCGTACGTCGTCTCCGCGGGCCGCGCCGTGCCGGTGCCGTACAACGGCTCCGTCGCCCGGCTGAACTTCGGCTTCCTCTCCGCCGCCCGGGTCCGCCGCTGGCTCCAGAACGGCGCCTTCGACGTCATCCACATCCACGAACCGGCCTCGCCCTCCCTCGGCCTGCTCTCCTGCTGGGCGGCGCGGGGGCCGATCGTGGCGACGTTCCACACCTCCAACCCGCGCTCCCGGGCGATGATCGCCGCGTACCCGATCCTGCAACCGGCGCTGGAGAAGATCAGCGCGCGCATCGCGGTCAGCGAGTACGCCCGCCGCACCCTCGTCGAGCACCTCGGCGGCGACGCGGTGGTCATCCCCAACGGCGTGGACGTCGACTTCTTCGCCCGCGCCGAGCCCAAGGCCGCCTGGCAGTCGGGGGCCGCGGGCGCCGGGGACGAGGGCGGCGCGCAGCCCGGCGCCACCCTCGGCTTCATCGGCCGGATCGACGAACCCCGCAAGGGTCTGCCCGTCCTGATGCGCGCGCTGCCCGCGATCCTCGCGGAGGTCCCCGACGCCCGGCTGCTGGTCGCCGGGCGCGGCGACGAGGAGGAGGCGGTCGCCGCGCTGCCGCCCGAGCTCCGCCGCCACGTCGAGTTCCTCGGCATGGTCAGCGACGAGGACAAGGCCCGGCTGCTGCGCAGCGTCGACCTGTACGCCGCCCCGAACACCGGCGGCGAGTCCTTCGGCATCATCCTCGTCGAGGCGATGTCGGCCGGGGCGGCCGTCCTCGCCAGCGACCTCGATGCGTTCGCCCAGGTCCTCGACCAGGGCCAGGCCGGGGAGCTCTTCGCCAACGAGGACGCGGACGCCCTCGCCACCGCCGCCGTCCGCCTGCTGCGCGACCCCGCGCGCCTGGCCGAGCTGCGCGAACGCGGCTCCCGGCACGTCCGGCGGTTCGACTGGTCCACGGTCGGCGCCGACATCCTCGCGGTGTACGAGACGGTCACCGAGGGCGCGGAGCCCGGTCGTTCCGTCGCCGCCGACGAACCCGCCGGGCGGACCGCCCAGGATTACGGCGGGTGACCCCCGGGGCCGCCGGTGCCCCCGGAGCACGCCGTCCGGGCCGGTAGGGTGACGCCGCGTGACCACCTTCATCTGGATCGCGGCTGTCGTCGTCCTCTTCGGCATCTACCTGAGCTGGACCGCGGGCCGCCTCGACCGGCTGCACGCCCGTATCGACGCGGCGCGCGCCGCCCTCGACGCGCAACTGCTGCGGCGCGCCTCGGTCGCCCAGGAGATCGGCACCTCCGGTGTCCTCGACCCCGCCGCCTCGATCGTCCTCTATCAGGCGGCGCACGCCGCCCGGCAGGCACCGGAGGACGGCCGCGAGGTCGCCGAGAGCGAGCTGACGCAGGCGCTCCGCGCCACTCTCGGCGAGCGCGAGCAGGTGGACGCGGTCGGCGCGGCGCCCGGCGGCGAACAGACCCTCGCGGAGCTGACCGCCGCCGTCCGCCGCGTCCCCATGGCCCGCCGCTTCCACAACGACGCGGTGCGGGCCGCCCGCGCGGTGCGCCGCCACCGGCTCGTGCGGTACTTCCGCCTCGCCGGGCACGCGCCGTTCCCCCTCGCCTTCGAGATGGACGACGAGCCGCCCGCCGTCCTCGGGGACCCGCACACGGCCGCCTGACGCGCGGCGGTTGCCCCGGGCGGCACGAGCCACCGGCCACCAATTGGCCCTTTTCGTGGCCCCCTCACCAACGGTTGTGTGGGTGAAGAAGCGCAACCACCCGCACTGAGTGAGGTCAACCGTGTCCAGCACGCCCACCACGCCCCAGCACTCCGAGACCGGAACCGCCCGCGTCAAGCGCGGCATGGCCGAGCAGCTCAAGGGCGGCGTGATCATGGACGTCGTCACGCCCGAAGAGGCGAAGATCGCCGAGGACGCCGGCGCCGTCGCCGTCATGGCCCTGGAGCGGGTGCCCGCCGACATCCGCAAGGACGGCGGCGTCGCCCGGATGTCCGACCCGGACATGATCGACGCCATCATCGAGGCCGTCTCCATCCCCGTCATGGCCAAGTCCCGCATCGGCCACTTCGTCGAGGCCCAGGTCCTCCAGTCCCTCGGCGTCGACTACATCGACGAGTCCGAGGTCCTCACCCCCGCCGACGAGGTCAACCACTCCGACAAGTGGGCCTTCACCACCCCCTTCGTCTGCGGCGCCACCAACCTCGGCGAGGCCCTGCGCCGCATCGCCGAGGGTGCGGCCATGATCCGCTCCAAGGGCGAGGCCGGCACCGGCAACGTCGTCGAGGCGGTCCGTCACCTCCGCCAGATCAAGGGCGAGATCGCCAAGCTGCGCGGCTGCGACAACAACGAGCTGTACGCCGCCGCCAAGGAGCTGCGCGCCCCGTTCGAGCTGGTCAAGGAGGTCGCCGAGCTGGGCAAGCTGCCCGTCGTGCTGTTCTCCGCCGGTGGCGTCGCCACCCCCGCCGACGCCGCGCTGATGCGCCAGCTCGGCGCCGAGGGCGTCTTCGTCGGCTCCGGCATCTTCAAGTCCGGCGACCCCGCCAAGCGCGCCGCCGCGATCGTGAAGGCCACCACCTTCTACGACGACCCGAAGGTCGTCGCGGACGTCTCCCGCAACCTGGGCGAGGCCATGGTCGGCATCAACTGCGACACCCTCCCCGAGGCCGAGCGGTACGCCAACCGCGGCTGGTGAGCACGTACATGACCACCCCCACCATCGGAGTCCTGGCCCTCCAGGGCGACGTCCGCGAGCACCTGGTGGCGCTCGCCGCGGCGGACGCCCTGGCCCGGCCGGTGCGCCGTCCCGAGGAGCTGGACGACCTCGACGGGCTCGTCATCCCGGGCGGCGAGTCCACCACGATGTCCAAGCTCGCCGTCGTCTTCGGGATGCTGGAGCCGCTGCGCGACTTCGTCCGCTCCGGCCGCCCGGTCTACGGCACCTGCGCCGGAATGATCATGGTCGCCGACAAGCTCCTGGACGCCCGCGCGGACCAGGAGACGCTCGGCGGCGTCGACATGATCGTGCGCCGTAACGCCTTCGGACGGCAGAACGAGTCCTTCGAGGCGGCCGTCGACATGACGGGCATCCCCGGCGGGCCGGTCCACGGCGTCTTCATCCGCGCGCCTTGGGTCGAGTCCACCGGCGCTGCCACCGACGTCCTCGCGACCTACAACGGGCACACGGTGGCCGTCCGGCAAGGTAACGTCCTCGCCACGTCGTTCCACCCGGAGCTGACCGGCGACCACCGTGTGCACGCCTTTTTCGTCGACATGGTGTGTAGGGCGGCCTGAGGCGCTCCCGGTAGGATCGCACGCGTTGGTTTCTCAATGGGTTACGCGAAGGAGACAGGCGGATGTCCGGCCACTCTAAATGGGCTACGACGAAGCACAAGAAGGCCGTGATCGATGCCAAGCGCGGCAAGCTCTTCGCGAAGCTGATCAAGAACATCGAGGTCGCGGCCCGGACCGGCGGCGCCGACCCGGAAGGTAACCCGACGCTCTTCGACGCCATCCAGAAGGCGAAGAAGCAGTCGGTTCCCAACAAGAACATCGACTCCGCGCTCAAGCGCGGTGCGGGTCTCGAAGCCGGTGGCGCCGACTACGAGACGATCATGTACGAGGGTTACGGTCCGAACGGCGTCGCGGTGCTCATCGAGTGCCTCACCGACAACCGCAACCGCGCCGCCTCCGACGTCCGCGTCGCGATGACCCGCAACGGCGGCTCGATGGCCGACCCGGGCTCGGTGTCGTACCTCTTCAACCGCAAGGGCGTCGTGATCGTCCCCAAGGGTGAGCTGACCGAGGACGACGTCCTGGGCGCGGTCCTGGACGCGGGCGCCGAGGAGGTCAACGACCTCGGTGAGTCCTTCGAGGTCCTCAGCGAGGCAACCGACCTGGTGGCGGTCCGCACCGCCCTCCAGGAGGCCGGTATCGACTATGACTCGGCCGACGCCAACTTCGTCCCGACCATGCAGGTCGAGCTGGACGAGGAGGGCGCGCGCAAGATCTTCAAGCTGGTCGACGCGCTGGAGGACAGCGACGACGTGCAGAACGTCTTCGCCAACTTCGACGTCTCCGACGAGACGATGGCCAAGATCGACGCCTGACGGGGCGTTCCTCCCGTACGACCGACAGCGGCCCCCCCGCTCCCAAACGCCCGGCGCCCGGGCGCGGCCCCCCCCCGCCGGGGCCCCCCCCCCGGGGCGCCGCGCCCCCGCCCCCCCCTGGGTGAGTGGGGCCCCCATTAGCGTCCACACAAGC
>NZ_JBHYGX010000009.1:85491-147604 GCF_042739975.1 Streptomyces sp. NPDC059080 | reverse complement strand
GCGCGCGGGGGAGTCCTCGCCGGGTGGCGGCCGCGTGCGCGAGCCGCCCCCGCGCCCCCGCGGGCGCCGGGCCCCGCCCCCCCCCCCCCCCCCCCGCTTCGGCTGCCCGGCACCGGGCGGGCCCGCGCGCGGCGGCGCCGCGGCCCTGACCCGACGCGTTGTCAGTGGCAGCCGATAGCCTGCACGAACAGGCCGGCGCTCTCGCGCCCGGCCTGACCGGCCGACCAAGGAGAGGGCATCGTGCGCGTACTGGGCGTGGACCCCGGGCTCACCCGGTGCGGCGTCGGCGTCGTGGACGGCGCCGTCGGCCGCCCGCTGACCATGGCGGGCGTCGGCGTGATCCGCACCCCGGCCGACGCCGACATCGCCGACCGCCTCGTCCTCGTCGAGCGCGGCATCGAGCAGTGGCTGGACGAGCACCGCCCCCAATACGTCGCCGTGGAGCGGGTGTTCAGCCAGCACAACGTCCGTACGGTCATGGGCACCGCCCAGGCCAGCGCGGTCGCCATGCTCTGCGCCGCCCGCCGTGGACTCCCGGTCGCCCTGCACACCCCCAGCGAGGTCAAGGCCGCGGTCACCGGCTCGGGCCGGGCGGGGAAGGAGCAGGTCGGCGCGATGGTGACGCGGCTGCTGCGGCTCGACGCCCCGCCGAAACCGGCCGACGCCGCCGACGCCCTGGCGCTGGCCATATGCCACATCTGGCGCGCCCCCGCGGCGGGCCGCCTCCAGCAGGCGCACGCCGCGGCCCGCCGCGCCGCGCCTTCCGTCCGTACCCCCGGCGTCCGCCGGGTGGCTCCCCAGAAGGGCATCCGATGATCGCCTTCGTCTCCGGGCCGGTCGCGGCCCTCGGACCGGACACCGCCGTCGTCGAGGTCGGCGGCGTCGGCATGGCCGTCCAGTGCACCCCGGACACCCTCTCCGGCCTGCGCATCGGCAAGCCGGCCCGGCTCGCCACCTCCCTCGTCGTCCGCGAGGACTCCCTGACCCTCTACGGCTTCGCCGACGACGACGAGCGCGCCACGTTCGAGCTGCTGCAGACCGCCAGCGGCGTCGGCCCGCGCCTGGCGCAGGCCATGCTCGCCGTGCATTCCCCCGATGCCCTGCGCCGCGCGGTGGCCACCGGCGACGAGAAGGCCCTCACCGCCGTGCCCGGGATCGGCAAGAAGGGCGCCCAGAAGCTGCTGCTGGAGCTGAAGGACCGCCTCGGCGCGCCGCTCGGCACCGGCGGCGTCCCCGCCCCGGTCACCGCGGCCTGGAGCGATCAGCTGCACGCCGCCCTGATCGGCCTCGGCTACGCCACCCGCGAGGCCGACGAGGCGGTCGCCGCCGTCACCCCGCAGGCCGAGGCCGCCGTCGCCGGGGGCGGCTCCCCGCAGATCCCGCAGCTCCTCAAGGCGGCGCTGCAGACCCTCAACCGCACCCGCTGAGGCGCCCGGTCCGGCGCCCGCCGGACCGCACGCCCGACCCCACGCACCCCCGGCGGCCCCGCCGCCCCGACCCCGCGAGGCAATCCGCAGTGAACTGGGACGACACCGCACCGTCCGCCGCAACCGACCCGGCCCTGGCCGCCGACCGGCTGGTCGGTGCCGACGCCGACGGCGAGGACACCGCGGTCGAGGCCGCGCTGCGCCCCAAGGACCTCGGGGAGTTCGTCGGCCAGGAGCGGGTGCGCGAACAGCTCGACCTGGTGCTGCGCGCCGCCCGCGCCCGCGGCGCCACCGCCGACCACGTCCTGCTCTCCGGTGCCCCCGGTCTCGGCAAGACCACCCTCTCGATGATCATCGCCGCCGAGATGGGCGCCCCGATCCGCATCACCTCCGGCCCCGCCATCCAGCACGCCGGTGACCTCGCGGCGATCCTCTCCTCCCTCCAGGAGGGCGAGGTCCTCTTCCTCGACGAGATCCACCGGATGTCGCGCCCCGCCGAGGAGATGCTCTATATGGCGATGGAGGACTTCCGCGTCGACGTCGTCGTCGGCAAGGGCCCCGGCGCCACCGCCATCCCCCTTGAACTCCCGCCGTTCACCCTGGTCGGCGCCACCACCCGGGCCGGTCTGCTGCCGCCCCCGCTCCGCGATCGCTTCGGCTTCACCGGCCACATGGAGTTCTACGCCCCGGCGGAGCTGGAGCGCGTCATCCACCGTTCCGCCGGGCTCCTCGACGTCGAGATCGACGCCGAGGGCGCCGCCGAAATCGCCGGCCGCTCCCGCGGCACGCCCCGTATCGCCAACCGCCTGCTGCGCCGCGTCCGCGACTACGCCCAGGTCAAGGCGGACGGCGTGATCACCCCCGACACCGCCTCGCGCGCCCTCGACGTCTACGAGGTCGACGTCCGCGGGCTGGACCGCCTCGACCGCGCCGTACTCACCGCCCTGCTGAAGCTCTTCGGCGGCGGCCCGGTCGGCCTGTCCACCCTCGCGGTCGCGGTGGGGGAGGAGCGCGAGACCGTCGAGGAGGTCGCCGAACCGTTCCTGGTCCGCGAGGGCCTGCTGGCCCGTACGCCCCGTGGCCGGATCGCGACCCCTGCGGCCTGGGCCCACCTCGGCCTGGTCCCGCCCCAGCAGCAATCGGGCGCAACGGGACAGCAGGGCCGGTTCGGGGCGTGACGGCAAGGGGAGTCGCCGGGCCAGGAACTGCGGTGCGATGCTGTGCGTTGTTCCACTGGTGCGGACTGACTTAGACTCCGCCGATGCCGTCCCGGTAGGGGCCGGCATTTCCCACCCCCGCTATATGAGACCGCGGCTCAGCGGTCGTGCGAAGGATTTCTGTCCCGTGAGTACCGTGACTCTCCTCCCCTTCATCGTCCTCATCGGGGCCATGTTCCTGATGACCCGGTCCGCCAAGAAGAAGCAGCAGGCGGCCACGCAGATGCGCAACGAGATGCAGCCGGGCACCGGTGTCCGGACGATCGGGGGCATGTACGCGACCGTCAAGGAGATCCACGACGAGACGGTCCTCCTTGAGGTCGCCCCCAGCGTGCACGCCGTGTTCGCGAAGAACGCCATCGGCGCGGTCCTTGCCGACGAGGAGTACAACCGCATCATCGACGGCGCCGACCCGGTCGTGCCCGACGACATCTCCTCGCTGACCGGCGATGACGCCACCACCGGTTCGGGTGAGAAGTCCGACAAGATCGACCTGGGCAAGGGCGACGCCGCGGCCGCCGACGAGCCCGAGGCCGACGAGAAGTCCGCCGACGAGGCCCCGGCCGCCACGTCCGGGAAGGACGCGTCCGCCGAGGAGAAGAAGTCCGGTGACGCCGATGCGAAGCAGTCCGGCGACGCCGACGCGAAGTAGCCCCGTCCCACGGAACCGCGACGCGCCCCGCTGCGGGCGCCGCGGTTCCGTGACCGTCTAGGCTCCGGCGGGGGCACGTCCCCACAACACTTCGTGGCCGCTCGGCAGACACCCCCAGCCGAGCGGTTGGACAGGGAGAAACGAGAAGGTGGCAGCACCGAAGAAGGGCCGCAGGACGCCCGGCGGCCAGGGCAAGCCGGGGCGCACCCTGGTCCTCATCCTGATCACCATGGTGGCGCTGGTCGGAGGCATGTTCTACTCCGGCACGCTGACGCCCCGGCTGGGAATCGACCTGGCGGGCGGGACCAGCTTCACGCTCCAGGCCCAGAACCAGCCGGGCAAGCCCAACGCGATCAACGAGACCAACATGAAGACCGCCGCGGGCATCATGGAGCGGCGCGTCAACGGTCTGGGCGTGACCGAGTCCGAGGTCCAGACCCAGGGCACCGACCACATCATCGTGAACATCCCCAAGGGGACGGACGCGAAGCAGTCCCGCCAGCAGGTCGGCACCACCGCCCAGCTCGGCTTCCGCCCGGTGCTCACCACCACCGCGGGCGGCAAGACCCCCGAGCAGCCGTCCGGCACCCCCTCCGCGGGCGGCAAGACGGGTGGCAAGGACACCGGCGGCAAGGACGCGACCCCCGGCGACAAGGCCGCGGACGGCAAGCAGGGCGACGCCCCGAAGCCCACCGCGAGCGCCACCACCCAGGGCCGCGCCGTCACGGACGCCCTGAAGAAGGACCCCACGCCCGGCAGCTCCGCCACGCAGAAGCCCCAGACACCCGCGACGCCGCCCGCCCCGGGCGAGGCGGGCATCCCGGCGGCGCTCCAGAAGCAGCTTGCCGCCCTGGACTGCTCCACCAAGCAGAGCCGCGCGGTCGCTGGTGAGAAGGCGGCCGGCGCCAAGCCCGGCGACACCATCGTGGCCTGCAAGGACGACGGCTCGCAGAAGTACGTGCTCGGCCCGGTCGGCGTCGAGGGCACCGACGTCAAGGACGCCAAGGCCGTCTTCGACAGCCAGACCGGCCAGGGCTGGATCGTCCAGATGGACTTCACCTCCGACGGCGGCAAGAAGTTCTCGGACATCACCGGCCAGCTGGCCACCAAGGTCCAGCCGCAGAACCAGTTCGCGATCGTCCTGGACGGCGCGGTCGTCTCCGACCCGCGCGTCAGCCAGCGGCTCAACGGCGGCAGCGCCACCATCTCCGGTGGTTTCACCCAGCAGAGCGCCGAGGACCTCGGCAACATGCTGTCGTACGGCGCCCTGCCGCTCTCCTTCAAGATCGCGGACGAGACGACGGTCACCGCGGCGCTCGGCGGTGAGCAGCTGCACGCCGGTCTGATCGCCGGTGCGATCGGCCTCGCCCTGGTCATCATCTACCTCGTCGCCTACTACCGCGGCCTGGCGCTGGTCGCCCTGGCCAGCCTCGCGGTCTCGGCGGTCCTGACGTACACGATCATGACGCTGCTCGGCCCCACCATCGGGTTCGCGCTGAACCTCCCGGCGGTCTGCGGTGCCATCGTCGCCATCGGTATCACCGCCGACTCGTTCATCGTCTACTTCGAACGCATCCGGGACGAGATCCGCGAGGGCCGCTCCCTGCGACCGGCCGTCGAACGCGGCTGGCCGCGCGCCCGCCGTACGATCCTGGTCTCCGACTTCGTGTCGTTCCTGGCCGCCGCGGTGCTCTTCATCGTCACCGTCGGCAAGGTCCAGGGCTTCGCGTTCACCCTCGGTCTGACCACGCTCCTCGACGTGGTCGTGGTGTTCTTCTTCACCAAGCCGCTGATGACGCTGCTGGCCCGCCGCAAGTTCTTCGCCGACGGCCACCCCTGGTCCGGCCTCGACCCGCAGCGTCTGGGCGCCAGGCCCCCACTGCGCGGCCGTCGCACCGCCGCCCCCACCCAGACGAAGGAGGCGTGAGATGTCCAAGCTCGGCAACCTCGGCGCCCGGCTCTACCGCGGTGAGGTCGGCTACGACTTCATCGGCAAGCGGAAGATCTGGTACGGCATCTCGGTCCTCATCACCATCACGGCCCTCGTCGGCCTGGCGGTGCGCGGCCTGAACATGGGCATCGAGTTCTCCGGCGGCGCGGTCCTCACCACGCCGAAGACCTCCGTCTCCTCCTCCGAGGCCCAGCACCTGGCCGAATCCGCCTCCGGCGGTCACCAGGCCGTGGTGCAGAAGCTCGGCGGCGGCGCCCTGCGCATCCAGATCAGCGGCCTGGACACCAAGCAGGCGGTTCCGGTCCAGGAGAAGCTGGCGCAGGACCTGAAGGTCCCGGTCAAGGAGATCAACACCCAGCTCGTCGGCCCGAGCTGGGGCGAGGAGATCGCCAACAAGGCATGGCTGGGCCTGGGGATCTTCATGGTCCTCGTGGTCATCTATCTCGCCATCGCCTTCGAGTGGCGGATGGCGCTCGCCGCCCTGATCGCGCTGATCCACGACCTGACGATCACCGTCGGCGTCTACGCCCTGGTCGGCTTCGAGGTCACCCCGGGCACGGTGATCGGTCTGCTCACCATCCTCGGATACTCCCTCTATGACACGGTCGTCGTCTTCGACAGCCTCAAGGAAGCGTCCAAGGACCTCACCAAGCAGACCCGCTTCACCTACAGCGAGGTCGCCAACCGCTCCATCAACGGCACGCTGGTCCGTTCCATCAACACCACGGTCGTCGCGCTGCTGCCGGTCGCCGGTCTGCTCTTCGTCGGCGGCGGTGTGCTGGGCGCCGGGATGCTCAACGACATCTCGCTGGCCCTCTTCGTCGGCCTCGCCGCCGGTGCGTACTCCTCGATCTTCATCGCGACTCCGCTGGTCGCCGATCTGAAGAACACCGAGCCGCAGATGAAGGCGCTGGCCAAGCGGGTCAAGGCGAAGCGCGCCGCGGCCGCCGCCAAGGAGGCGGAGCACCCGGACGCCCAGGACGGCGGCGCCTCGGCCGACCCCGGGCGGGACGGCGACGAGACGGCCACGGCCGGTCTCGTCGGTCCCCGTACGCAGCCCGCCGCCCGTAACCGCGGTCGCGGTCGCCCGTCGGGCAAGCGCCGATGACCGCTCCGGCGGCCCTGCGCGAGCTGCTGCTCAGCCGGATCACGGATGTGCCCGACTATCCGCAGCCGGGCGTGGTGTTCAAGGACATCACCCCGCTGCTGGCGGATGCGACCGCGTTCGGGGCGCTGACCGACGCCCTCGCCGAGCTGTGCGTACGCCACCGCGCCGACAAGATCGCCGGTCTGGAGGCGCGCGGCTTCATACTGGCCGCCCCCGCCGCCATCCGTGCCGGTGTCGGCTTCGTCCCGGTCCGCAAGGCCGGGAAGCTGCCCGGCGCCACCCTCGGCCAGACGTACGACCTGGAGTACGGCAGGGCCGAGATCGAGATCCACGCCGATGCGCTGGAGCCGGGCGACCGGGTATTGGTCATCGACGACGTGCTCGCCACCGGCGGCACCGCCGACGCGTCGCTCCAGCTGGTGCGGCGCGCGGGTGCCGAGGTCGCGGGCCTGGCGGTTCTGTTGGAGCTGGGTTTCCTGGAGGGCCGCAAGCGGCTGGAGCCCGGGCTGAAGGGCGCTCCGCTGGAGGCCCTGGTCACGGTCTGAGTCCGGTCCCGCACCACCACGGCGCCGGGGCACCGGGGAGCACATCCCCGGGTGCCCCGGCGCCGCTGTCATGTCTGCGGTCACGGTCGCAGGAGAGGACCGGCGGCGAGGCCGATACGATGGCATCCCGGCCCGGTCGTGGCGCGATCGTGGCCTTGTGGTCCGGAACCGCTTGAGGAGTGCTCTTGCCAGACGAGGCCCAGCCGCTCTCCCCCCGGCCGCGTCCGGCGGTCTCCCCCGACGTGCCGGGGAACGAGCCGAAGCCGCGGGCCGCGGGCCCCGCGGGCGCGCAGCCCGAACGCCGGGACGCCCCCCGCGACGCAGCCGCGCCCCGGCCCGGTACGTCCCCCGCCGGTGGCGGAGCACGGCCGGACGCCCCCGGGCAGCGGCCGTCCGACGGGTCCGCCGCCCGGCCGCAAGGCCCCGAACCGGCCACGTCGAAGCCCCCGGCGGCCCGGCCCGACCGGCCGTCGCCGACCTCGGTCGCCAAACCGGCGCCGTCCACGGCCGCCGGACGCTCCGGCTCCTCCAGCCGCGTCCGTGCCCGCCTCGCCCGGCTCGGCGTGCAGCGCTCCAGCCCGTACAACCCGGTCCTGGAGCCGCTGCTGCGGGTCGTACGGAGCAACGACCCCAAGATCGAGGCGGCCACGCTCCGGCAGATCGAGCGGGCCTACCAGGTCGCCGAGCGCTGGCACCGCGGCCAGAAGCGCAAGAGCGGCGACCCGTACATCACCCACCCGCTCGCGGTGACCACGATCCTCGCCGAGCTGGGCATGGATCCGGCCACCCTCATGGCCGGGCTGCTGCACGACACCGTCGAGGACACCGAGTACGGCCTCGACACCCTGCGCCGCGACTTCGGCGACCAGGTCGCGCTGCTCGTCGACGGCGTCACCAAGCTCGACCGCGTGAAGTTCGGCGAGGCCGCGCAGGCCGAGACCGTCCGCAAGATGGTCGTCGCGATGGCCAAGGACCCGCGCGTCCTCGTCATCAAGCTCGCCGACCGCCTGCACAACATGCGCACCATGCGCTACCTCAAGCGGGAGAAGCAGGAGAAGAAGGCCCGCGAGACGCTGGAGATCTACGCCCCGCTGGCGCACCGGCTGGGCATGAACACCATCAAGTGGGAGCTGGAGGACCTCGCCTTCGCGATCCTCTACCCCAAGATGTACGACGAGATCGTCCGCCTCGTCGCCGAGCGGGCCCCCAAGCGCGACGAGTACCTGGCCATAGTGACCGACGAGGTCCAGGCCGATCTGCGCGCCGCCCGCATCAAGGCCACCGTCACCGGCCGCCCCAAGCACTACTACAGCGTCTACCAGAAGATGATCGTCCGCGGCCGGGACTTCGCGGAGATCTACGACCTGGTGGGCATCCGCGTCCTCGTGGACACCGTCCGCGACTGCTACGCGGCGCTCGGCACCGTCCACGCGCGATGGAATCCGGTTCCCGGCCGGTTCAAGGACTACATCGCGATGCCGAAGTTCAACATGTACCAGTCGCTGCACACGACGGTCATCGGCCCGGCCGGCAAGCCCGTCGAACTCCAGATCCGCACCTTCGACATGCACCGCCGCGCCGAGTACGGCATCGCCGCGCACTGGAAGTACAAGCAGGAGGCCGTCGCCGGTGCCTCCAAGGTGCGCACCGACGTCCCCAAGGGCGCAGGCAAGGGCGCGGGCCAGGACACCGTCAACGACATGGCCTGGCTGCGGCAGCTGCTCGACTGGCAGAAGGAGACCGAGGACCCGGGCGAGTTCCTGGAATCGCTCCGCTTCGACCTCTCCCGCAACGAGGTCTTCGTCTTCACCCCGAAGGGCGACGTGATAGCGCTGCCCGCCGGTGCCACACCCGTCGACTTCGCGTACGCCGTCCACACCGAGGTCGGCCACCGCACGATAGGGGCCCGCGTCAACGGGCGGCTCGTGCCGCTCGAATCGACGCTGGACAACGGCGATCTGGTGGAGGTCTTCACCTCCAAGGCGCCCGGCGCGGGGCCGTCGCGGGACTGGCTGGGCTTCGTCAAGTCACCGCGCGCCCGCAACAAGATCCGCGCATGGTTCTCCAAGGAGCGCCGTGACGAGGCGATCGAGCAGGGCAAGGACGCCATCGCCCGCGCCATGCGCAAGCAGAACCTCCCGATCCAGCGCATCCTGACCGGCGACTCCCTGGTCACCCTCGCGCACGAGATGCGCTACCCGGACATCACGTCGCTGTACGCGGCGATCGGCGAGGGCCATGTCGCAGCCCAGGGCGTCGTCCAGAAGCTGGTGCAGGCGCTCGGTGGGCAGGACGAGGCGACCGAGGACATCGCCGAGTCCACCCCGATCCGGCGCTCCAAGCGGCGTTCCAGCGCGGACCCCGGTGTGGTGGTCAAGGGCGTCGACGACGTCTGGGTGAAGCTGGCGCGCTGCTGTACCCCGGTGCCGGGCGACCCGATCATCGGGTTCGTCACGCGCGGCAGCGGCGTATCGGTTCACCGCGCCGACTGCGTCAACGTCGACTCCCTCTCCCGCCAGCCGGAACGGATCCTGGAGGTCGAGTGGGCGCCCACCCAGTCCTCCGTCTTCCTCGTCGCCATCCAGGTGGAGGCGCTGGACCGCTCCCGGCTGCTGTCGGACGTCACCCGCGTCCTGTCCGACCAGCACGTCAACATCCTCTCCGCGGCCGTCCAGACCTCCCGCGACCGCGTCGCCACCTCCCGCTTCACCTTCGAGATGGGCGACCCCAAGCATCTGGGCCACGTCCTGAAGGCGGTCCGCGGCGTGGAGGGCGTCTACGACGTGTACCGGGTGACGTCGGCGCGACGGCCCTGAGCGACGCACCGGGCCGTGCCTCACGGGGCGCGGCCCGGCCCTGACACGTCGAACCCCCGCCCGGTCCCGAAGGTCCGAGCGGGGGTTCGATGCGGTCGGGGCTCAGCCGCCGAACTCCTCCAGGCCCTTCAGCGCCTGGTCGAGCAGCTCCTTGCGGCCCGCCAGCTCCCGGCCGAGCTTGTCGGCCTTGGCGGTGTTACCGGCCGTGCGGGCGGTCTCGATCTGCTTCTCCAGCTTGTCGACGGCGTCCTGCAGCTGACCCGTCAGGCCCGCGGCCCGGGCCCGCGCCTCCGGGTTCGTCCGCCGCCACTCGGCCTCCTCGGCTTCCTGGATGGCGCGTTCGACCGCGTGCATCCGGCCCTCGATCTTCGGGCGGGCGTCCCGGGGGACGTGCCCGATGGCCTCCCACCGCTCGTTGACCGAGCGGAACGCGGCCCGCGCCGCCTTGAGGTCGGTGACCGGCAGCAGCTTCTCCGCCTCGGCGGCCAGCTCCTCCTTGCGGGTCAGGTTCTCCCGCTGCTCGGTGTCCCGCTCGGCGAACACCTCACCGCGCGCTTGGAAGAAGACGTCCTGCGCCCCGCGGAAGCGGTTCCACAGCTCGTCCTCGTGCTCGCGCTGGGCGCGGCCCGCGGCCTTCCAGTCCGTCATCAGCTCGCGGTACCGGGCGGCGGTCGCCCCCCAGTCCGTCGATTTCGACAGCGCCTGCGCCTCGGCGACCAGCTTCTCCTTGACCTTGCGGGCCTCCTCGCGCTGCGCGTCCAGCGACGCGAAGTGCGCCTTGCGCCGCTTGGAGAACGCCGAGCGGGCGTGCGAGAAGCGGTGCCACAGCTCGTCGTCCGTCTTGCGGTCCAGACGCGGCAGGCCCTTCCAGGTGTCCACCAGGGCGCGCAGCCGCTCACCCGCCGCCCGCCACTGCTCGCTGGCGGCCAGCTCCTCGGCCTCGGCGACCAGCTTCTCCTTCGCCTGGCGGGCCTCGTCGCTCTGCTTCACCTTCTGCGCCTTGCGCTCCTCGCGCCGCGCGTCGACGGTGGCGACCAGCGCGTCGAGCCGCTTCCTCAGCGCTTCCAGGTCACCCACCGCGTGGTGTTCGTCGACCTGCTGGCGCAGATGGTCGATCGCGGCCGTCGCGTCCTTCGCCGACAGGTCGGTGGTCTTGACCCGGCGCTCCAGGAGGCCGATCTCGACGACCAGGCCCTCGTACTTGCGCTCGAAGTAGGCGAGAGCCTCCTCGGGGGTTCCCGCCTGCCACGATCCGACGACCTGCTCGCCATCGGTGGTACGCACGTACACGGTCCCCGTCTCATCGACGCGGCCCCATGGGTCGCTGCTCACAGCGCCTCCTCCACATGACACCGACGAGGGCGTGCGGCCCCCCGGCATCGTCCACAGTTTCTGTCCGCCGGGGCTGCGCCCCGGCCGGTCCGACGGGCTGTCTTGCGGGAGAGGGGCCGGCCGTCGGAGCAGGCACCCTCCACATACGCCAATCTAGGCGACCCGGCGGCCGGCTGTCCGCATCCAGCACGACCGAATTCCCTCGGCCCGCAGCTCTTCCAGGAGGTGGTGACCGTTCTTCTAGGAGGTGGTGACCGTCGCCCGGTTGATGACGACGGTGGCGTTGGGCGCGGTGTTGCCGCTCTCCGGATCGGGTGAGGAACCGGCGTCGGTGATCTTCTTCAGCACGTCGGTGCCACCGGTGATCCGCCCGAACGGTGTGTAGTTGGGCGGCAGTTTGCTGTCCTGGTAGACGAGGAAGAACTGGCTGCCGCCGGTGTTGCGGGTCTTGTCGTTCTTGCCGTCGTAGCGGTTGGCCATCGCGACCGTGCCCGCCGGGTAGACGTCGCCCTTCAGCCGCGCGTCCTTCAGATTCTCGTCCGGGATCGTGTAGCCGGGGGTGCCGCGGCCGGTGCCCGTCGGGTCGCCGCACTGCAGGACGTAGATGCCGGAGTCCACGAGCCGGTGGCAGCGGCTGTGGTCGAAGTAGCCCTGCTTCGCGAGGAAGGCGAAGGAGTTCACCGTGTGCGGTGCCTTCGCGGCGTCCAGTTGCAGATCGATCTCGCCGCAGGTGGTCCGCAGCTTCGCGGTGTACGTCGCGGAGGTGTCCACGGACATCTCCGGCTCCTTCTTCCACGACTTCTTCGACGCCGCGCCCTTCTCGGGACGGGCGCACGGGTCGGCCGGCTTCGTGGGGGCGGCGGCCGCCGCGTCGTCGTGGCCGCCGTCGGCCAGCCCGGCGCTGGCGTACGCGGCCCCGCCCGCGGCGACGATCACGGCCAGTACGCCCGCGATGATGACGTTGCGGCGTTTGGCCTTGTGCCGGGCCTCGGCGCGGCGCTGCTGCTGGCGCGCGTACTTCTCCCTGGCGAGCTGCCGCCGTCGCTGATCGCTGCTGACCACCGGTCGTCTCCTGTCCTGCACTGCGTGCCGCGCTCGGTCGCTCGGGTGACCAAGGGCTGTCCCGCCAGGGACGACGGGACAGCCCTTGGCCGGGGGCAAGGTCTCGGCGCCCCAGGTCGTGGGCCGTGGCCGTACCGTATACGGGTTCGCCGCCGCCACAGGTGCGCCGGTAGGCTCTGGAGCTGCCGAGTTGTTCCGGGAGCGGCCGCCTGCGCGAGGCGCCCGACCCCACGACCTTTAAGGACGAACGTGCTGATTGCCGGGTTCCCCGCCGGGGCCTGGGGGACCAACTGCTATCTGGTCGCCCCCGCCGCCGGCGAGGAGTGCGTGATCATCGACCCGGGCCACCGCGCCGCGCAGGGCGTCGAGGAGGCGGTCGCCAAGCACCGCCTCAAGCCCGTCGCGGTCGTCCTCACCCACGGCCACATCGACCACGTCGCCTCGGTCGTCCCGGTGTGCGGTGCGCATGACGTACCCGCCTGGATCCACCCCGAGGACCGCTACATGATGAGCGACCCGGAGAAGGCCCTCGGCCGCGCCATCGGTGCCCCGCTCATGGGCGAGCTGACGGTGGGGGAGCCGGACGACGTCAAGGAGCTGACGGATGGCGGCACCCTTGAGCTGGCCGGGATGGAGTTCTCCGTCGCGCACGCACCGGGCCATACCAAGGGGTCGGTGACCTTCCGGATGCCCGAGCAGGCCGCCACTCCAGCACAACAGGGGTGTCCGCCGGTCTTCTTCTCGGGCGACCTGCTGTTCGCCGGCTCCATCGGACGCACCGACCTGCCGGGCGGCGACCACGCCGAGATCCTGCGGTCGCTGGCACGCGTGTGCCTGCCGCTGGAGGACTCGACCGTCGTCCTGTCCGGCCACGGCCCCCAGACCACCATCGGCCGCGAGCGCGCCGGCAACCCCTATCTGCGGGAGCTGGCCGCCGGCCTCGGAGAGGGCACCACCGCCCCTCCGCGACGAGGAATGTGACGAGACTTTCCGTGAGCACCTTTCAGGCCCCCAAGGGCACGTACGACCTGCTTCCCCCCCACTCCGCGACCTATCTCGCGGTCCGCGAGGCGATCTCCGCGCCGCTGCGCAACTCCGGCTACGGCTACGTCGAGACGCCCGGCTTCGAGAACGTCGAGCTGTTCGCCCGCGGCGTCGGTGAGTCCACCGACATCGTGACCAAGGAGATGTACGCCTTCGAGACCAAGGGCGGCGACCGGCTGGCGCTGCGCCCCGAGGGCACCGCCTCCGTGCTGCGCGCGGCCCTGGAGGCCAACCTCCACAAGGGCGGCAACCTCCCCGTCAAGCTCTGGTACTCCGGTTCGTACTACCGCTACGAGCGTCCGCAGAAGGGCCGCTACCGCCACTTCTCGCAGGTCGGCGCGGAGGCCATCGGCGCGGAGGACCCGGCGCTCGACGCCGAGCTGATCATCCTCGCCGACCAGGCGTACCGCTCGCTGGGGCTGCGGAACTTCCGCATCCTGCTCAACTCGCTCGGCGACAAGGAGTGCCGCCCGGTCTACCGCGCCGCCCTCCAGGACTTCCTGCGCGGCCTCGACCTGGACGACGACACCCGGCGCCGCGTCGACATCAACCCGCTGCGGGTCCTCGACGACAAGCGGGAGTCCGTCCGCAAGCAGCTGGCCGGCGCCCCGGCGCTCGGCGACTACCTCTGCGAGGCGTGCAAGGCGTACCACGAGCAGGTCCGCGAGTTGCTGACCGCGGCGGGCGTCGCCTTCGAGAACGACGCCAACCTGGTGCGCGGGCTGGACTACTACACCCGCACCACCTTCGAGTTCGTCCACGACGGCCTCGGCTCGCAGTCCGCGGTGGGCGGCGGCGGCCGGTACGACGGCCTGTCCGAGATGATCGGCGGCCCGGCGCTGCCGTCCGTCGGCTGGGCGCTCGGCGTCGACCGTACGGTGCTGGCCCTGGAGGCGGAGGGCGTCACGCTCGACATCCCGGCGGCCACCGCGGTCTACGCCGTCCCGCTCGGCGAGGAGGCCCGCCGGGTGCTGTTCGCCCAGGTCACCGCGTTGCGCAAGGCCGGGATCGCGACGGACTTCGCCTTCGGCGGCAAGGGCCTGAAGAACGCCATGAAGTCGGCCAACCGCTCCGGCGCCCGGCTCGCGCTGGTCGCCGGCGAGCGTGATCTGGCCGAGGGCGTCGTCCAGTTGAAGAACCTGGAGAGCGGCGAGCAGGCCGCCGTACCGCTGGACGCGGTGGTCGACGAGGTCCGGCGCACGCTGGGCTGACCACCCGGGACGAGACGGCCGACGGGGGCCGGGGCGGGCGCCTTCGGGCGGCTCGTACCCGGCCCCCGTCCCGCTTCCTGGGGCGGGCGCCCGCGTTGAGGCGGCGCCCGGCCGTTCACCCTCCCGGTGGGTTCGTGCGGCGCCCACGGAGGGAAGGCGCGGCGCGGAAAGCGCCGACGGCGCTCTCCGCGGCGGTGGTGCGGGCGGTGCCGGGGCCCGCACGGACCGGTCGGCCCGGCCCGCAGACGTTCCTCAGACGTTCCTCTTTATGTCCTTCGAACGGTGGCACGCACGGCGGGTGGGGCAGAATGTGGGCGCGGCCGCTGCCCGCGGGCCCGCTTGTCCACCCACCCCACAAGGGATCGACGGAACCGCGATATGACGACGACAGCGCTTGACGACGTGTCCACCGACGACGACCGCGACGGCGACCGCGGCACCATCGGCGCGGGCCGCGGACTCTCCTGGCTGCTGGTGATCACCGGTGCGCTGGGCATCCTGGCCTCGTGGGTCATCACGACCGACAAGATCGAGCTGCTGAAGGATCCCCATTTCAAGCCCGCGTGCAGCTTCAACCCGATCATCTCCTGCGGCAGCGTGATGCAGAGCGGCCAGGCCGAGGTCTTCGGATTCCCGAACCCGATGGCCGGGATGATCGCCTTCCCCGTGGTCGTCGCGATCGGCGTCGGCCTGCTGGCGGGCGCCCGCTACCGCCGCTTCTACTGGATCGGCCTCAACATCGGCACCCTGCTGGGCACGGTGTTCTGCATGTGGCTGATGACGCAGTCGCTGTACCAGATCAACGCCCTGTGCCTGTGGTGCACGCTCACCTGGTGCGCCACGCTCCTGATGTTCTGGTACACCACCGTCCACAACATCAAGCACCGCATCATCCCGGCGCCCGCCGGACTGCGCGAGGCGGTGCTGGAGTTCCACTGGGTCGTCCCGGTGCTCTGGTACGGCGCCATCGCGCTGCTGATCCTCACCCGCTGGTGGTCGTACTGGTCGTCGCTGCTCTGACGCCCCGCGCCCGGGTCCGCCCGGCCGTCGGCCTCGTGCGGGCCGGCGGCCGGGCGGCGTTGTCAGTGGGGTGACATAGGCTCGTGAGCGTGGAGCCCGACCTGTTCACCGCCGCCGCCGAAGACCGTCAGGAGAAGGACCCCGCCGGGTCCCCGCTCGCCGTACGGATGCGTCCGCGCACCCTCGACGAGGTCGTGGGGCAGCAGCATCTGCTCAAGCCCGGCTCGCCGCTGCGGCGGCTGGTGGGGGAGGGCAGCGGAGGGCCCGCGGGCCCGTCCTCGGTCTTCCTCTGGGGCCCGCCCGGTATCGGCAAGACCACCCTCGCGTACGTCGTCAGCCAGGCGACCAACAAGCGCTTCGTGGAGCTGTCGGCGATCACCGCGGGCGTCAAGGAGGTGCGGGCGGTCATCGACGGCGCGCGCCGCGCCTCGGGCGGCTTCGGCAAGGAGACCGTCCTCTTCCTCGACGAGATCCACCGCTTCAGCAAGGCCCAGCAGGACTCCCTGCTGCCCGCGGTGGAGAACCGCTGGGTCACCCTGATCGCCGCCACCACCGAGAACCCGCACTTCTCGGTGATCTCCCCGCTGCTCTCCCGCTCGCTGCTGCTCACCCTGGAGCCGCTCACCGACGACGACCTGCGGGGGGTGCTGCGCCGGGCGCTCACCGCGGAGCGTGGTCTGGGCGGTGCGGTGACACTGCCCGAGGACACCGAGGCGCATCTGCTGCGGATCGCCGGCGGGGACGCCCGGCGCGCGCTGACGGCGCTGGAGGCGGGAGCGGGCTCGGCGCTGGCCAAGGGCGAGCAGGAGATCAGCCTCCAGACCCTGGAGGAGTCGGTCGACCGCGCCGCGGTGAAGTACGACCGGGACGGCGATCAGCACTACGACGTCGCCAGCGCGCTGATCAAGTCCATCCGGGGCTCCGACGTCGACGCCGCGCTGCACTATCTGGCGCGCATGATCGAGGCGGGGGAGGACCCCCGGTTCATCGCGCGGCGGCTGATGATCTCGGCGAGCGAGGACATCGGGCTGGCCGATCCGTCCGCGCTGCAGACCGCGGTCGCCGCGGCGCAGGCCGTCGCCATGATCGGCTTCCCGGAGGCCCGGATCACGCTGAGCCAGGCCACCATCGCGCTCGCCCTGGCCCCCAAATCCAACGCCGCGTACATGGCGATAGACGCGGCGCTCGCCGACATCCGCGCCGGCCAGGCCGGTCCCGTCCCGCCGCATCTGCGCGACAGCCACTACAAGGGCGCCGAGAAGCTGGGCCACGGCCAGGGCTATCAGTACCCGCACGATCTGCCCGGCGGGATCGCGGCCCAGCAGTACGCCCCGGACGCGGTGCACGGCAAGCGGTACTACACCCCGACCCGGCACGGCGCCGAGGCCCGTTACGCCGACGTCGCCGACCGGGTCCGGGCGCGGCTGCGGGGCGGCGGGACGGACGGCTGAGGCCGGGCGCGAGCCGCCCGCCGGGCCCGTACGTCGGTGAGCGAAGGACACACGGGCCCGGTACGCAAGGCCCGCGCGGACCGCGTACAGCTGGCGCCGCCGCGACGAGCCCCGGCACCCGGAGCCCCCGCCGTCACCCCTCCGCCGCCTCGAAGAGCGCATGCATCGCGCGCCGCAGCTCGGCCACGTCGCGGACGGGCTCGGGGAAGTCGAAGCGCGCGTCGAACGGCGTCCGTCCGTCGCCGGTGAAGCGCACCCGCAGCCCGAAGCGGTCCAGGGCGACCGGCGTGGCCTCGTCGCGGGCGCCGCACACGGTGGCGCCCCGGTCGCCGAGCAGCCCGCACAACCCGCGGACCTGCGGGCCGTGGGCGGAGTGCAGATGCTGCAGCAGCTCGGCCTCGTGGGCGACGAGCGGATCGGGTGCGGCGGCGGCGAACTCCTCGGGCTCGGCGGTCCCGGCGCCCCACAGGTCGTCCACCGCACATTCGCCGACCTCCAGGCGGAGCATCAGCCAGGCGGCCCGCCCGGGGATACCGGGCGCGGGCGGCGGCTGGACGGCCTCGCCGATCCCGAGGAGTTCGTCGACCGGATGCCGCTCGGCGAGCAGCGCCGCGCAGTGGGCCCGGTCGTCGTTGCGTACGGGGGTGAGCCAGCCCGCAACCCAGGCGCGGCCGCGGACGCGATGGGGCACGGAAACGGGCGCGACATCGGTGATCTCCATCACGGCTGTCAGGTCGTCGTCCTGGGCGTACGCGGCGGCCCGGGCTGCCGCGGAGTCGCCGGGAGCCAGCAACAGCACGTCTCCCTCGGGTGTCACGGTCCGGCAGAACGGTGCCGTGAGCCCGCTCGGGTCGGGGTCCTCGACTCCGGGAACGCTCAGCGACCCCATAGCATTGGACTCCACGAGGGTGCGTACGCGCTCGGCGGCCGACGGGCGCCGGGCGTCTTCCGCGGGACGCGGCTGACCCGCCTCGGTGCCCTGAGCGGCATCGGGCAGGGGGATCCCAGGTCGAAACATGCGTTCTCCTCGCGCTAAGGTAAGCCTCACCTAACTTACACGGAGGTCCGTTCCACGTGAACCAGTCGCGTCCCAAGGTCAAGAAGTCCCGCGCGCTCGGCATCGCCCTGACGCCGAAGGCCGTCAAGTACTTCGAGGCCCGTCCCTACCCGCCCGGCGAGCACGGCCGTGGCCGCAAGCAGAGCAGTGACTACAAGGTCCGGCTGCTCGAAAAGCAGCGTCTGCGTGCGCAGTACGACATCAGCGAGCGCCAGATGGCGCGTGCCTACGACCGCGCTCGGAAGGTCGACGGCAAGACGGGCGAAGCCCTCATCATCGAGCTTGAGCGCCGTCTGGACGCGCTCGTCCTGCGTTCGGGCATCGCCCGCACGATCTACCAGGCGCGCCAGATGGTCGTCCACGGCCACATCGCCGTGAACGACCGCAAGGTCGACAAGCCCTCCTTCCGCGTCCGCCCCGGCGACGTCGTGATGGTCCGCGAGCGCAGCCGCGAGAAGCACCCCTTCCAGGTGGCGCGCGAGGGCGGCTACGCCCCCGACGGCGAGATCCCCCGCTACCTGGAGGTCAACCTCCTGGCGCTGGCGTTCCGCCTCGACCGGGACCCCAACCGCAAGGAGATCCCGGTGATCTGCGACGAGCAGCTCGTCGTCGAGTACTACGCCCGCTGATCCAGGCGTAGCCACCGGCACCTTCCGGCCCGCTGCCCCTCCCCGCCGCTCGCGGGGACGGTGCGGCGGGCCGCTGCCGTTCCCGGAGACGGGGGCCGGTGCGCCGCCGGCCGGCCGCGAGCGGGGCGGGCGTCGCCCGGACCGTACAATCGGCCGGTCGCCTTCCCTCCGGCCCTGCCCGCCGACCGTAAATCCGGTCGGACGCGCCGTCACGGCGCGATAGGGTCAAGGGTGCCGTTCGAGCAGGACGGGACCGGAGCGGGACAGCGCGGATGCCCCGTCGGAGAGTGTCGGAGAGTGGTGCCAGCGTGACCGGTGGAGAGGTGGCGGGGATCCTGGTCGCCGTCTTCTGGGCGATCCTCGTGTCGTTCCTCGCCCTCGTACTGGTGAGGCTCGCGCAGACGCTCAAGGCGACGACGAAGATGGTGGCCGAGGTCTCGGACCAGGCCGTTCCGCTGCTCGCCGACGCGTCCGCGACGGTCCGCTCGGCGCACACCCAGCTCGCCCGCGTCGACGCCATCGCCTCCGACGTGCAGGAGGTCACCGCCAACGCCTCCGCGCTCTCCTCGACCGTCTCCTCCGCCTTCGGCGGACCGCTGGTCAAGGTCGCCGCCTTCGGCTACGGCGTACGCCGCGCGATCGGGAAGAAAGGCGTACTGGAGCCCGAGCGCACCGTCGTCGGCCGTACCCTTCCCGGCGCCCGCCGCGGCGGACGCCGCAACCGTCGCTCCAAGGACTGATCACCGCGATGTTCCGCCGCGCATTCTGGTTCACCACCGGCGCCGCCGCCGGCGTCTGGGCCACCACCAAGGTCAACCGCAAGCTGCGCCGGCTGCAGCCCGACAGCCTCGCCGCGCAGGCCGCGGACAAGGCCGTCGAGACCGGCCACCGGCTGCGCCGCTTCGCGCTGGACGTCCGCACGGGAATGGCGGACCGTGAGGAACAGTTGCATGAAGCGCTGGGTCTGACCGCTCCCGGTGACGTCCGCGAGCTGCCCGCATCGCGCTCCCGCGCGGTGCTCGATACGCCCCACCCCACCACGAGAGCGACCGGACCGTCCGGGATCGCCGGACCGACTGGAAATGAGGACCACTGATGGAGTCGGCTGAAATCCGCCGCCGCTGGCTGCGCTTCTTCGAGGAGCGCGGGCACACCGTCGTGCCGTCGGCGTCGCTCATCGCGGACGACCCGACGCTGCTGCTGGTCCCCGCGGGCATGGTGCCCTTCAAGCCGTACTTCCTCGGCGAGGTCAAGCCGCCGTGGCCGCGCGCCACCAGCGTGCAGAAGTGCGTGCGCACGCCCGACATCGAAGAGGTCGGCAAGACCACCCGCCACGGCACGTTCTTCCAGATGTGCGGCAACTTCTCCTTCGGCGACTACTTCAAGGAAGGCGCCATCAAGCACGCCTGGGAGCTGCTGACCGGCTCCCAGGAGGACGGCGGCTACGGCCTCGATCCGGAGAAGCTCTGGATCACCGTCTACCTCGACGACGACGAGGCCGAGCGCATCTGGCACGAGGTCGTCGGCGTGCCCAAGGAGCGCATCCAGCGCCTGGGCAAGAAGGAGAACTACTGGTCCATGGGCGTCCCCGGCCCCTGCGGACCGTGCTCCGAGATCAACTACGACCGCGGCCCGGAGTTCGGCGTCGAGGGCGGCCCGGCCGTCAACGACGAGCGGTACGTCGAGATCTGGAACCTCGTCTTCATGCAGTACGAGCGGGGCGCGGGCATCGGCAAGGAGGACTTCGAGATCCTCGGCGAGCTGCCCAGCAAGAACATCGACACCGGCCTCGGCCTGGAACGCCTGGCGATGATCCTCCAGGGCGTCCGCAACATGTACGAGACCGACACCCTGCGCGTCGTCATCGACAAGGCCACCGAGCTGACCGACGTCCGCTACGGCGCCACCACCGACACCGATGTCTCGCTCCGCGTCGTCGCCGACCACATGCGCACCTCCACGATGCTCATCGGCGACGGCGTCACCCCCGGCAACGAGGGCCGCGGCTACGTCCTGCGCCGCATCATGCGCCGCGCCATCCGCAACATGCGGCTGCTCGGCGCCACCGGCCCGGTCGTCGCCGAGCTGCTGGACACCGTCATCAAGACGATGGGCCAGCAGTACCCGGAGCTGCTGGAGGACCGCCGCCGCATCGAGACCGTCGCCCTCGCCGAGGAGGCCGCCTTCCTCAAGACGCTGAAGGCCGGCACCAACATCCTCGACACCGCCGTCACCGACACCAAGGCCACCGGTGGCACGGTCCTTCCCGGCGACAAGGCGTTCCTGCTCCACGACACCTGGGGCTTCCCGATCGACCTCACCCTGGAAATGGCCGCTGAGCAGGGCCTTTCCGTGGACGAGGACGGCTTCCGCCGCCTGATGAAGGAGCAGCGGGAGCGCGCCAAGGCCGATGCCCAGGCCAAGAAGCACGGTCACGCCGACCTCTCCGCCTACCGCGCCGTCGCCGACGCCTCCGGCGCCACCGAGTTCACCGGCTACCGCGCCACCGAGGGTGAGTCCACCGTCGTCGGCCTGCTGGTCAACGGCGTCTCGGCGCCCGCCGCCCACGAGGGTGACGAGGTCGAGATCGTCCTGGACCGCACCCCCTTCTACGCCGAGGGCGGCGGTCAGCTCGCCGACACCGGCCGGATCAAGCTGGACTCCGGCGCCGTCGTCGAGGTCCGCGACGTACAGAAGCCGGTGCCCGGTGTCACCGTCCACAAGGGCGTCGTCCAGGTCGGCGAGGTCGTGGTCGGCTCCGCTGCGTACGCCGCGATCGATGTGACCCGCCGCCGGGCCATCGCCCGTGCCCACAGCGCCACCCACCTCACCCACCAGGCGCTGCGCGACGCGCTCGGCCCGACCGCCGCCCAGGCCGGTTCGGAGAATTCCCCCGGCCGCTTCCGCTTCGACTTCGGCTCCCCGGCCGCGGTGCCCGGTGCCGTCCTCACCGACGTCGAGCAGAAGATCAACGAAGTGCTCTCGCGCGAGCTGGACGTGCACGCCGAGGTCATGAGCATGGAGGACGCCAAGAAGCAGGGCGCCATCGCGGAGTTCGGCGAGAAGTACGGCGACCGCGTGCGCGTCGTCACCATCGGCGACTTCTCCAAGGAGCTGTGCGGCGGTACGCACGTCCACAACACCGCCCAGCTGGGCCTGGTGAAGCTGCTGGGCGAGTCGTCGATCGGCTCCGGCGTCCGCCGGGTCGAGGCCCTCGTCGGCGTCGACGCCTACACGTTCCTCGCCCGGGAGCACACGGTTGTCTCGCAGCTGACGGAGCTGGTCAAGGGCCGTCCCGACGAGCTGCCCGACAAGATCTCCGGCGTTCTCGCCAAGCTGAAGGACGCCGAGAAGGAGATCGAGAAGTACCGCGCGGAGAAGGTCCTCCAGGCCGCCGCCGGTCTCGCCGCGGACGTCAAGGACGTCCGTGGGGTGGCGCTCGCCGCTGCCCAGGTCCCCGACGGCACCTCCGCCAACGATCTGCGCAAGCTCGTCCTGGACGTCCGGGGCCGGATCCCCGGCGACCGCGCCGCCGTCGTGGCGCTGTTCTCGGTCGCCAACGGCCGCCCGGTCACGGTCATCGCCACCAACGAGGCCGCCCGCGAGCGCGGCATCAAGGCCGGTGACCTGGTCCGTACGGCCGCCAAGACCCTCGGTGGCGGCGGTGGCGGCAAGCCCGACGTCGCCCAGGGCGGTGGCCAGAACGCCGCGGCCGTGCCCGAGGCGCTGGAAGCCGTCGAGCGGCTCGTCACCGAGGTGGCCTGAGCACGTGAGTGAGATTCGACGCGGTCGGCGCATCGCCGTGGACGTCGGGGACGCCCGCATCGGGGTCGCCTCGTGCGACCCCGACGGGGTCCTCGCCACCCCGGTCGAGACGGTTCCCGGACGGGACGTCCCGGCGGCGCACCGCCGTCTCAAGGCGATCGTCGAGGAGTACGAGCCGCTGGAGGTCGTTGTCGGGCTCCCGCGTTCCCTGAATGGGGGAGAGGGGCCCGCCGCGGCCAAGGTGCGGGCGTTTGCCCAGGTACTGGCCGGAAACATCGCCCCGATCGAGGTACGGCTGGTCGACGAGCGGATGTCGACGGTGACCGCTGCGCAAGGGCTGCGGGCCTCCGGGGTGCGCAGCAAGAAGGGCCGCTCGGTCGTCGATCAGGCGGCCGCGGTGGTGATCCTGCAGAGCGCGCTGGAGACGGAACGGACCTCGGGCCGAGCTCCCGGAGAATGCATCCGAGTGGTCATCTGATGGCAGTACGGTAACGTTCCGCGATGCGAAGCGGTTTCGACAAGCCGCGCAGGTAGAGGCGGGTCGGTACAGCATCCGCGCGCCAGACAGGAGCGCGCCCGCCTCTCGGCTCAAGGGGATCGATGACCGAGTATGGCCGGGGCCACCGCTCCGAACCGTGGCACCCCGAGGACCCGCTCTACGGAGATCAGGGGTCCTACGGGGGGCACGCGCAGAACTCCCCGTGGGGTGGCCGGGGCGCTGCCCCGGCCCCACCGCGGTACGACGGTGGCTGGGACGGCGCTGCACCAGGCGGTGCGGCGTACGACCCGTACGGCACCCAGCAGCCGCACGATCCGCTGACCGGCCCCTACGCCGATCCGTACGCCGCACCCGTCGGCTACCCGTCTCCGCAGGATCCGCAGGGGTACGCCCAGAACCCGGGCCAGCCGTACGACCAGGGGCCGTACGAGCAGCGGTACCCCCATGACCAGCGGTATCCACAGGATCGGGGGTACCCGCAGGACCAGGGATACGCTGGGCAGCCGGGGTACCCGCAGGAGCAGCAGTACCCGTACGACCCGCAGTACCCGCACGACCGGCAGTACCCGCAGTACCCGCACGACCCGCAGTACCCGCACGATCCGGCGTACGGCGAGCGGCCGCAGCAGCCGTATCCGCCGCACGACCAGGGTCCGGTGCCGCAGGTGGCGCCCCGTACAGAGGGGCCGGAGGACGACTGGCGGCCGGATGGCGGGCGGGAGCCCGACCCCGACCACGCGTTCTTCGCCGACGATCCGGCGGACGACCGGCCGGACGCGGACGACGAGGACGCGCGCGCGGACGGCGACCGTTCCGGCCACGAGGGCCGCGGCAAGAAGACCAAGCGCCGGGGCGGCTGCGCCCGCTTCCTCATCGCCGTGGTGATCGCCGCCGGTGTCGGCGGGGCCGGATACGTCGGCTACCGGTTCTACGAGAGCCGTATCGCCAGCCCCCCGGACTTCGAGGGCGAGGGCTCCGGCGCGCTCCAGGTCGAGATTCCGGACGGTGCACCGCTCCAGCAAATGGGGCAGATCCTCAAAAAGGAAGGCGTCGTCAAGAGCGTCGATTCCTTCACTGCCGCGGCGAAGGAGAACCCGAAGGGTTCCGCGCTCCAGCCCGGCAGTTATTCGATGCGCCGCCACATGTCGGCGGCGTCCGCCGTGGGCCTGATGCTGGACCCGAAGAGCCGTAACGGCCTGACGGTTCAGGAGGGGCTGCGTGCCGGTGCGGTCTACGACCTCATAGACAAGAAACTCCGCGTGAAGTCCGGCACCACGAAGGCCGCGGCCGAGACGAATCTCAAAACCCTCGGGCTGCCCTCCTGGGCCAAGGGGTCCACGGAGATCAAGGATCCGCTGGAAGGATTCCTCTACCCCTCGACGTACAACGTGGGCGGCCAGGCCACCCCCACTGACGTGCTGAAACAGATGGTGGCACGGGCCGATCAGGAGTATGCGCGCTACCACCTGGCGGCGAATGCGAAGAAATACCACCTGGATTCCCCACTCCAGCTGCTGAGCGTCGCCAGCCTGACGCAGGCGGAGGGCATAACCCACGAGGACTTCCGCAAGATGGCCGCGGTCATCTACAACCGGCTGGATCCGAACAACGTGGCCACGAACCACAAGCTCGAATTCGACTCGACGTACAACTACGTGAAGAACCAGAGCAAGATCAATATTGGGATCGACGAGATCAGGCATTACGACGATCCCTACAACACCTACGTCTACCAAGGTCTCCCGCCGGGACCGATCGGTAATCCGGGCGCCGATGCGCTGAAGGCGGCGGTCGATCCGGACAACTCCCAGAAGTGGCTCTTCTTCATCTCCGTCGACGGAAAGAAGACCGACTTCACCACGAATCTCACGGACCACAACAAGCTCGTGCAGCAGTTCAACGAGCGGCAGCAGGCACAGAAGCAGAATGGCTGAGGGCAGGGCAGTGTCGGACAGTAAGCAGGCAGCGGTACTCGGATCGCCGATCGCCCACTCCCTCTCGCCGGTCCTGCACCGCGCCGCCTATCGCGAACTGGGCCTGGACGACTGGGAGTACGGCCGCTTCGACATCGACGAGGCGGCGCTGCCCGCCTTCATGGAGAAGCTGGACGCGAGCTGGGCCGGGCTCTCGCTGACCATGCCGCTCAAGCGCGCGGTCATCCCGCTGCTGGACGAGATCAGCGCCACCGCCGCCTCCGTCGAGGCCGTCAACACCGTCGTCCTCACCGACGACGGGCGCCGCACCGGCGACAACACCGACATCCCCGGCATGGTCGCGGCGCTGCGCGAACGCGGGGTGACCCGGGTCGAGCGGGCCGCCGTCCTCGGCGCCGGCGCCACCGCCTCCTCGGCGCTCGCCGCGCTCGCACAGATCTGCACCGGCGAGGTCACCGCGTACGTCCGCAGTGCCCCGCGCGCCGCCGAGATGCGCGGCTGGGGCGAACGCCTGGGCGTCGCGGTCACCACCGCGCCCTGGGACGACGCCGCCGAGGCGTTCCATGCGCCGCTGGTCGTCGCCACCACCCCGGCGGGCACCACCGACGCCCTCGCCACCGCGGTCCCCGAGGCGCCCGGCACCCTCTTCGACGTGCTGTACGAGCCGTGGCCCACCGCGCTGGCGGCCGCCTGGTCGGCCCGCGGCGGCGCGGTCGTCGGCGGCCTCGACCTGCTGGTGCACCAGGCGGTCCTCCAGGTCGAGTCGATGACCGGGCGGGCCCCCGCGCCGCTGGCCGCGATGCGCGCGGCGGGCGAGCGGGCCCTCGCCGCCCGCTGACCGGCCGCGCCTGCCCGGTCCGCTCCCTGGACGGGGCGCGGTCCGCCCCCCGCGACGTGGGAGGATCGGGGGAGTAGACGTAGGCGCAGGAGCAGGACAAAAGGAGCACCGTTGAGCAGGTTGCGCTGGCTGACGGCGGGGGAGTCGCACGGCCCCGCACTGGTGGCGACGCTGGAGGGCCTCCCGGCCGGCGTCCCGATCACCACCGATCTGGTGGCGGACGCGCTGGCCAGGCGTCGGCTCGGCTATGGCCGCGGTGCCCGGATGAAGTTCGAACGGGACGAGGTCACCTTCCTCGGCGGCGTCCGCCACGGCCTCTCGCTCGGCTCGCCCGTCGCCGTCATGGTCGGCAACACCGAGTGGCCCAAGTGGGAACAGGTCATGGCCGCCGACCCGGTCGACGAGGCGGAGCTGGCCGAGCTGGCCCGCAACGCCCCGCTCACCCGGCCGCGCCCCGGCCACGCCGACCTCGCCGGGATGCAGAAGTACGGCTTCGACGAGGCCCGCCCGATCCTGGAGCGCGCCTCGGCGCGGGAGACTGCCGCCCGGGTCGCGCTCGGCGCGGTGGCCCGCTCCTTCCTCAAGGAGGCCGCCGGGATCGAGATCGTCTCGCACGTCGTCGAACTGGCCGCCGCGAAGGCCCCGTACGGCACCGTCCCCACCCCCGCCGACGTCGAGAAGCTGGACGCGGACCCGGTGCGCTGCCTGGACGCGGACGCGAGCAAGGCGATGGTCGCGGAGATCGACCAGGCCCACAAGGACGGCGACACCCTCGGCGGCGTCGTCGAGGTCCTGGCGTACGGCGTGCCCGTCGGCCTCGGCTCGCACGTCCACTGGGACCGGCGGCTGGACGCCCGGCTGGCCGGGGCGCTCATGGGCATCCAGGCGATCAAGGGCGTCGAGGTCGGCGACGGCTTCGACCTGGCGCGGGTGCCGGGCTCCGAGGCGCACGACGAGATCGTCGCCACTCCGGAGGGCATCCGCCGCTCCTCCGGCCGCTCCGGCGGCACCGAGGGCGGTCTGACCACCGGCGAACTGCTGCGGGTGCGGGCCGCGATGAAGCCCATCGCGACGGTCCCGAGGGCGCTGGCGACGGTCGATGTCACCACCGGCGAGGCCACCAAGGCACACCACCAGCGCTCGGACGTCTGCGCCGTCCCGGCCGCCGGTATCGTCGCCGAGGCGATGGTGGCGCTGGTCCTGGCGGACGCGGTGGTCGAGAAGTTCGGCGGCGACAGCGTGCCGGAGACCCGCCGCAACGTCCGCGGTTACCTCGACAACCTGGCGATCAAGTGACGCCGCGCGCCGTCCTCGTCGGCCCGCCCGGCGCGGGCAAGTCGACCGTGGGCGCGCTCCTCGCCGAACGGCTCGGGGTCGGCTACCGCGACACCGATGCCGACATCGTCGAGGTGGCCGGGAAGCCGATCGCGGAGATCTTCATCGACGAGGGCGAACCGCACTTCCGCGAGCTGGAGCGGCAGGCGGTCCGCGCCGCCGTCGCCGAGCACGCCGGGGTGCTCTCCCTCGGCGGCGGCGCGATCATGGACGACTCGACGCGTGCGCTGCTGCGCGGGCTGCCGGTCGTCTTCCTGGACGTCGCGCTGGCCGACGCGGTCAAGCGGGTCGGCCTGGACGTCCCGCGGCCGCTGCTCGCGGTCAACCCGCGGCAGCGCTGGCGCGAGCTGATGGCGGCCCGCCGCCCCCTGTACACCGAGGTCGCGTCCGCCGTGGTCAGCACCGGCGGCCGCACCCCCGAGGACGTCGCCGAGGCGGTCCTCGACGCACTGGAGCCGGGGCGGGCCGCGGGCGAGGACCCGCGCGCCGCCCGCAGGAAGGAAGAGGCATGACGGAGCAGGCCACCCGTATTCACGTCGGCGGTACGGCGGGCAGCGATCCGTATGACGTGCTCGTCGGACGGCAGTTGCTCGGGGAGCTGCCCACCCTGATCGGCGCCGGGGTCAAGCGGGTCGCCGTGCTGCACCCGGAGGCGCTGGCCGCCACCGGTGAGGCGCTGCGTGAGGACCTGGCGGGCCAGGGCTTCGAGGCCATCGCGATCCAGCTGCCGAACGCCGAGGAGTCCAAGACCGTCGAGGTCGCCGCGTACTGCTGGAAGGCGCTCGGTCAGACCGGCTTCACCCGCAGCGACGTCATCGTCGGCGTCGGCGGCGGCGCCACCACGGACCTGGCGGGCTTCGTCGCGGCCACCTGGCTGCGCGGGGTGCGCTGGATCGCCGTGCCCACCACCGTCCTGGGCATGGTCGACGCGGCGGTCGGCGGCAAGACCGGAATCAACACCGCGGAGGGCAAGAACCTCGTCGGCGCGTTCCACCCGCCGGCCGGGGTGCTCTGCGACCTCGCGGCGCTCGACTCGCTGCCGGTGCACGACTTCGTCTCCGGGCTCGCCGAAGTCATCAAGGCCGGGTTCATCGCGGATCCGGGCATCCTCGACCTGATCGAGGCCGACCCGGAGGCCGCCAGGCGTCCTGACGGGCCGCACACCCAGGAGCTGATCGAGCGGGCGATCCGGGTCAAGGCCGAGGTGGTCTCCGCGGACCTCAAGGAGTCGGGGCTGCGGGAGATCCTCAACTACGGTCACACCCTGGCGCACGCCATCGAGAAGAACGAGCGGTACAACTGGCGCCACGGCGCGGCCGTCTCCGTCGGCATGGTCTTCGCCGCCGAACTCGGCCGGATCGCCGGGCGGTTGGACGATGCGACCGCCGACCGGCACCGCGAGGTCCTCGGTGCCGTCGGCCTGCCGCTGACCTACCGCGGCGACCAGTGGCCCAAGCTGCTGGAGACCATGAAGATCGACAAGAAGTCCCGCGGCGACCGGCTGCGCTTCATCGTCCTGGACGGTCTGGCCCGCCCCACCGTCCTGGAGGGCCCGGACCCGGCCATGCTGCTCGCCGCGCACGCGGAGATCGCCGAGTGAACGAGCGAAGCGAGAGAACCATCAAGAGGTGCGCCCCTGGCGAATGCCAGGCCGAGCGAAGCGAGGGAGGGGCATGAGCCGCCGGGTGCTGGTCCTCAACGGCCCCAACCTCGGCCGCCTGGGCTCCCGCGAGCCGGACGTCTACGGCGCCACCTCCTACGCGGGCCTGGTCGAGGAGTGTGCCCGGCTCGGCAAGGAGCTGGGGCTGGACGCCGAGGTGCGGGAGACCAACGACGAGGGCGAGATGGTCCGCTGGCTGCACGAGGCCGCGGACGGCTCGATCCCGGTGATCATCAACCCCGGCGCGTTCACGCACTACTCGTACGCCATGCGGGACGCGGCGGCGCAGCGCACCGCCCCGCTGGTCGAGGTGCACATCTCGAACCCGTACGCCCGCGAGGAGTTCCGCCACAACTCGGTCATCGCGGCGGTGGCCAGCGGTACGGTCGCCGGTTTCGGCATCGGCTCGTACCGCCTGGCGCTGCGCGCGGTGGCCGAGGAACTGGCCGGCTGACCGACACCCGGGCCGCGTCCACGCTGCCGCGGACCCGGCCCGGAGCCGGGGCGCGTCCGGAAAGTCCCGCCTGGCGAGATTTTCCGGACACGCCCCGGCGAGGCACCTTCCGCCGCCCCCGGCCGTTCACACCGTGAGCGCCGGGGGCGGTACCGTTCGTCAGCAGTACCGCACGGACTCGGACTCGCGGCCACGGCGACGCACCGGCCCGCCCGGCGGGCGCCCGGTGTGCCGACCGGCCGCCCGGCATCCGCGCACCGCACCCAGTCGATCCCACGAGACGGAGACCACCGGATGCAGTACGCAGTGGGGGCTCCGCTGCCGCCCCGCCACCAGACGCAGGAGCAGGGGGCGACCCTGAGCTGGACCCCCGGCCCCGGTCACCCCGTGCCGCCCGGCCCGCCGCCGTCCCCGTCCATACCGCCCGGCCCGCCGCCGTCCCCGCCCGCGCAGCCGAGCGGCCCGCATCCGGGTGCCGCACCTCCTGGGGCCGGGCACCCGGGCGCCGCGCAGCCGGGGTGGAGCGCCCCGGCGCCGCAGTCCGCGCCGCCCGTCGTGGACACCTCGGGCACTGCCGGGTCCACCGGCCACATCCAGCTGCCGCCCGGCGCCCCCGTCGCGCTGCCCAGCCCCCCGGCCGGGACCGCCGCCCCCGACGCCGCGCACACCGCCGTCGCCGTGCTGCTCATAGGCCCGGCCGGGGCGGGCAAGACGAGCGTGGCCCGCCACTGGGCCGACTGCCGCCGGGTGCCCACCGCGCACATCAGCCTCGACGACGTCCGCGAATGGGTGCGCTCCGGCTTCGCCGACCCGCAGCAGGGGTGGAACGACCACTCCGAGGCGCAGTACCGCCTCGCCCGCCGCACCTGCGGCTTCGCCGCCCGCAACTTCCTCGCCAACGGCATCTCCTGCATCCTCGACGACGCCGTCTTCCCCGACCGCCCGGTCGTCGGCCTCGGCGGCTGGAAGCGCCATGTGGGCCCGGGACTGCTGCCGATCGTGCTGCTCCCCGGCCTGGAGATCGTTCTGGAGCGCAACGCCCGCCGCAGCGGTAACCGCCGCCTCTCCGACGAGGAAGTGGCCCGGATACACGGCCGGATGGCGGGCTGGTACGGCTCCGGCCTGCCGATCATCGACAACTCCCAGCACGACGTCGCGACCACCGCGCGGATGCTCGACGACGTCCTCGCCCGCAGCCTCGCCTCACCGCCCAGCTGGTGACCGGCCGGTGGGCGGAGGCGACGGGTCCGGTCCGGGTACCCCGCTCGGCCGCTCTCGACCGGCCCGCGGGGTGATTCGCCCGTAAGCTCGGGATATGTCCGAGCTGTACGCGGCCCGGCGCACGCGGCTGCGGGACCGCTGCGCGGCGACCGGAAGCACCGCCGCCCTGATCTCGCGCCCCGCCAACGTCCGCTATCTCACGGGTTCCGCGCCCACCGGCGCCGTACTCCTGCTGGGCCCGGCCGCGGATGTGCTGCTCTGCGGCGCCCCGCTGACCGGCGACCCGTCCGAGGGACGCCCCGCCGACGACGTCCGCGTCACCGTGCTGCCCGCCCGCGACGGCGATCCCGTGGTGGCCGGTGCCGATCTGGCGGCGAAGGCCGGGGCCACCACCCTCGCCGTCGAGGAACACCATCTGACCGTTGCCCGGCACCGGGCGCTCGGCCGGGTCGTGCCGCGGCTGCGCCTGGCCGATGTGGCCTGTGCCGTCGAGGCGCAGCGGCTGATCAAGGACGACGACGAGATCTCCTGTCTGCGCATCGCCGCGGAGATCACCGATCAGGCACTCGGCGAACTCCTGGAGTCGATCCTGGTCGGCCGCACCGAGCGGCATCTCGCCCTGGAGCTGGAGCGCCGCCTCGTCGACCACGGCGCGGACGGCCCGGCGTTCGCGACCTCGGTGGCGACCGGTCCGCACTCCGGCCGTCCGGGGCATCTGCCCACCGACCGCCGGGTCGAGGAGGGGGACTTCCTCAGCGTCGGCCTCGGCGCGAACTACCGCGGCTACCGCTGCGAGATCGGCCGGACCTTCGTCATCGGCACCACCCCCGCGGACTGGCAGATCGAGCTGTACGACCTTGTTTTCGCAGCCCAGAGGGCCGGTCGGGAGGCCCTGGCACCGGGTGTGGAGTGCCGTGAAGTGGACCGGGTGACCCGGCATCTGCTGGAATCCGCCGGGTACGGGGAGCGGCTCGGACCGTGGACCGGACACGGCGTGGGGCTCGAAATCGATGAGGACCCTCAGTTCTCGCCTGCGGCCATGGGTAAACTGGACGCTTGCGTGCCGGTCACCGTCGAGCCAGGGGTCCACATCCCGGGCCGTGGGGGTGTCCGGATCGACGACACCCTCGTCGTCCGCCCCGAGGCGGACGGCGGACCCGAGCTACTCACGATCACTACCAAGGAGCTGCTCGCCCTGTGAGCCACCGGGCTCGATGCGGGCGGTTCCTCGGTACCCACCACCTGCAGTCCAGGAGATTCCGCAACCGTGGCTTCCACGAACGACCTCAAGAACGGCCTGGTGCTCAAGCTCGAAGGGGGCCAGCTCTGGTCCGTCGTCGAGTTCCAGCACGTCAAGCCCGGTAAGGGCCCGGCCTTCGTCCGCACCAAGCTCAAGAACGTGCTCTCCGGCAAGGTCGTGGACAAGACCTTCAACGCCGGCGTCAAGGTCGAGACGGCCACCGTCGACAAGCGCGGCATGCAGTTCTCGTACATGGACGGCGAGTACTTCGTCTTCATGGACATGGACACCTACGACCAGCTCATGGTCGACCGCAAGGCCGTCGGTGACGCCGCGAACTTCCTCCTTGAGGGCTTCGAGGCCGTCGTCGCGCAGCACGAGGGCTCGGTGCTCTACGTCGAGCTGCCGGCCGCCGTCGAGCTGGTCATCCAGCACACCGAGCCCGGCGTCCAGGGCGACCGCTCCACCGGCGGCTCCAAGCCCGCCACCCTGGAGACCGGTTACGAGATCCAGGTCCCGCTCTTCATCACCGAGGGCGAGAAGATCAAGGTCGACACCCGCTCCGGTGAGTACCTCGGCCGGGTGAACAGCTAACCGTGGCCGCCCGTAACAAGGCCCGTAAGCGCGCCTTCCAGATCCTCTTCGAGGCCGACCAGCGCGGAGCCGACGTGCAGTCCGTGCTCGCGGACTGGATGCGGCACGCCCGGACCGACCCGCGGCAGCCGCCGGTCAACGAGTTCACCCTGGAGCTTGTCGAGGGGTATGCGGACCACATCGCCCGCATCGACGAACTGCTCGACACCTACTCCGTCGACTGGCCGCTGGACCGGATGCCGGTCGTCGACCGCAACATCCTCCGGCTCGCCGCGTACGAGCTGATCTGGGTGGACGCGACGCCCGACGCGGTGGCGATCGACGAAGCGGTGCAGCTGGCCAAGGAGTTCTCCACGGACGACTCCCCGGCCTTCGTCAACGGGCTGCTGGCCCGGCTGAAGGACCTGAAGCCGAGCCTGCGGCGCGAGACGCGATAGCAGCACACACCCGGGGCTCACCCCCCGTGGCACCCGTGAGAGGGCCCGGAGCGCGCAGGACAGGCGGCTCCGGGCCCTTCGCGCGCTGCCGGGGGCGGTGAGGGGCCGGCCCTGGCCGCCTGGCCACGCTCCCGCCCGTACGAACGACGAACCGCCGCCCCGGTACTCCGGGACGGCGGTTCGTCGGTTTACTGCTGCGGGACGGCTCAGAGGTCGTCGTGGGCGACCGCGCGGCGCGCGTCGGCGTCCAGCACACCCCAGCTGATCAGCTGCTCGGTCAGCACCGAGGGGGACTGGTCGTAGATCACCGCGAGGGTACGCAGGTCGTCCTGGCGGATCGAGAGGACCTTGCCGTTGTAGTCGCCGCGCTGGCTCTGGATCGTGGCGGCGTAGCGCTGCAGCGGACCGGCCTTCTCCTGCGGGACGTGGGCGAGGCGCTCCAGGTCCAGCACCAGCTTCGGCGGGGGCTCAGCGGCGCCGCCGGGCGTGGTGCCGGGCAGCAGCTCCTGCACCGGCACGCCGTAGAAGTCCGCCAGCTCGGCGAGGCGCTGCACCGTCACGGCACGGTCACCGCGCTCGTACGAGCCGACGACCACGGCCTTCCAGCGGCCCTGCGACTTCTCCTCGACACCGTGGAGCGAGAGGCCCTGCTGGGTGCGGATGGCGCGGAGCTTGGCCCCGAGCTGTTTGGCGTATTCGCTGGACATAAAGCTCCCCAGACACCTGAATCGAATCGATATGCGGCACGGCCGCGCGGCTGGTAACTCACTGTGAGGTTACGCAGCGTAATCCTCGTTCGTCAAGCCGGGGGAGTCCGCAGGGGCCTCCCGGGGTCGCACGGGCGTTCCCGGGAGGCCCTGCTAGCCTGTACGGCGGTACACCCGACGTCCTTTAAGGTCCGTCCCGTGAGGCGGAGAAGGAGGTCCGTTTCACATGGACACAAGCAGTTCCGACGTACGCGTATCCGACCACGCATCCGACGTCGATCCGAAGGCGCCCGCGCGCCCGGTGCTCGAAGGCCCGGACATCGCGCGGATGCTGACCCGCATCGCCCACGAGATCGTTGAGCGCGCCAAGGGCGCCGACGACGTGGTGCTCCTGGGTATCCCGACCCGCGGTGTCTTCCTCGCCCGGCGGCTCGCCGCCAAGCTGGAGGAGATCACCAGCCGCGCCATCCCGGTCGGCTCGCTCGACATCACCATGTACCGCGACGACCTGCGCCTGGGTCCCGCCCGTGCGCTCGCCCGTACCGAGATCCCCGGTGACGGCATCGAGGGCCGCGTGGTCCTCCTCGTCGACGACGTGCTCTTCTCCGGCCGCACCATCCGCGCCGCCCTGGACGCCCTGAACGACATCGGCCGGCCCCGCGCCGTCCAGCTCGCCGTTCTCGTCGACCGCGGCCACCGCGAGCTGCCGATCCGCGCCGACTACGTCGGCAAGAACCTCCCCACGTCGCTGCGGGAGACCGTCAAGGTCCAGCTCACCGAGGAGGACGGCCGCGACGCCGTGCTGCTCGGCACGCGGCCCGCCGACGACGCCGCGAAGACCGAGCGGCCCACCCGGACCGGCGAGCGCTAGCGCAGCCGCCCCACGGACCCGGCATGCCCGGGGCCGTACCGCTGCCTGCCCTCCCGGCGGACATACCCGTACGCCTTTCCCACTCACGGAGAAACCGGATGAAGCGTCACCTCATCTCGGCCGCCGACCTCACGCGCGACGACGCCGTCCTGATCCTCGACACCGCCGAGGAGATGGCCCGGGTCGCCGACCGGCCGATCAAGAAACTTCCCACCCTGCGCGGCCGCACCGTCGTCAACCTCTTCTTCGAGGACTCGACCCGGACGCGGATCTCCTTCGAGGCCGCCGCCAAGCGCCTCTCCGCGGACGTCATCAACTTCTCCGCCAAGGGCTCGTCGGTCTCCAAGGGCGAATCCCTCAAGGACACCGCCCTCACCCTGGAGGCGATGGGCGCCGACGCCGTCGTCATCCGCCACCACGACTCCGGCGCCCCGCACCGCCTGGCCACCTCCGGCTGGATCGGCGGCTCCGTCGTCAACGCCGGTGACGGCACCCACGAGCACCCCACCCAGGCGCTGCTGGACGCGTTCACCATGCGCCGCCGCCTCGTCGGCGCGGATGCCGGGCTCGGCAAGGACCTCTCCGGCCGCCGTATCACGATCGTCGGCGACATCCTGCACAGCCGCGTCGCCCGCTCCAACGTCCATCTGCTCACCACGCTCGGCGCCGAGGTCACCCTCGTCGCGCCGCCCACCCTGGTGCCGATCGGCGTGGAGAGCTGGCCCTGCGAGGTCTCGTACGACCTCGACGCCGTCCTCGCGACCTCCGACGCCGTGATGATGCTCCGGGTGCAGCGCGAGCGGATGAACGCCGCCTTCTTCCCGACCGAGCGCGAGTACGCCCGCCGCTACGGGCTGGACGGCGAGCGCATGGCCCGGATGCCGCAGGACGCCATCGTGATGCACCCCGGCCCGATGAACCGCGGCATGGAGATCACCGCCGAGGTCGCCGACTCGCCACGCTGCACCGCAGTGGAGCAGGTCACCAACGGTGTCAGCATCCGGATGGCCGTCCTCTACCTGCTCCTGGGCGGCAACGAACCCGCCCTCACCACCACCGCCCGCACCGAGGAGAGCAAGTAACCATGAGCAAGACCCTGATCCGCGGGGCGAAGATCCTCGGTGGCGAGCCGCAGGACGTGCTGATCGACGGCGAGACCATCGCCGAGGTCGGCACGGACCTCAGCGCCGAGGGCGCCCGCGTCATCGAGGCCGACGGCCAGATCCTGCTGCCGGGCCTCGTCGACCTCCACACCCATCTGCGCGAGCCGGGCCGCGAGGACTCCGAGACGGTGCTGACCGGCACCAAGGCGGCCGCCGCCGGTGGCTTCACCGCCGTCCACGCCATGGCCAACACCTTCCCCGTCGCCGACACCGCGGGCGTCGTCGAGCAGGTCTGGCGCCTCGGTCAGGAGTCCGGCTACTGCGACGTCCAGCCGGTCGGCGCCGTCACCGTCGGCCTGGAGGGCAGGAAGCTCGCCGAGCTGGGCGCGATGCACGAGTCCCGCGCCGGGGTGCGGGTCTTCTCCGACGACGGCAAGTGCGTCGACGACGCGGTCATCATGCGCCGCGCCCTGGAGTACGTGAAGGCGTTCGACGGTGTCGTCGCCCAGCACGCCCAGGAGCCCCGGCTCACCGAGGGCGCCCAGATGAACGAGGGCCTGGTCTCCGCCGAGCTGGGCCTGGGCGGCTGGCCGGCCGTCGCCGAGGAGTCGATCATCGCCCGCGATGTGCTGCTCGCCGCGCACGTCGGCTCCCGCGTCCACATCTGCCACCTCTCCACCGCCGGTTCCGTCGAGATCGTCCGCTGGGCCAAGTCCAAGGGCTGGAACGTCACCGCCGAGGTCACCCCGCACCACCTCCTCCTCACCGACGAGCTGGTCCGCAGCTACAACCCGGTCTACAAGGTCAACCCGCCGCTGCGCACCGAGGCCGATGTGCTGGCGCTGCGCGAGGCGCTGGCCGACGGCACCATCGACTGCGTCGCCACCGACCACGCCCCGCACCCGCACGAGGACAAGGACTGCGAGTGGTCCGCGGCCGCCATGGGCATGGTCGGCCTGGAGACCGCCCTCTCCGTCGTCCAGCACACGATGGTCGACAACGGGCTGCTGGACTGGGCGGGCGTCGCCGACCGGATGTCGTTCCGCCCGGCGCACATCGGCCGCCTGGAGAGCCACGGCCGCCCCGTCTCGGCCGGCGAGCCCGCCAACCTCACGCTGCACGATTCCGCTTACCGTGGAGTGGTGGACCCCGCGGGCTTCGCCTCCCGCAGCCGCAACACCCCCTACGAGGGTCGTGAGCTGCCGGGTCGCGTCACCCACACCTTCCTGCGGGGCCGGGCAACGGTCGTCGACGGGAAGCTGGCGTGACTCCTCATCTCCTTACCTCCGCAGCGGCACAGAAGTCCGCCGAGGTCACCGACTGGGCCGCGCGGATCGGCTGGGTCATCGGACTCCTGCTGTTCATCGCGCTCCTCTACTGGCTGATGCGCCAGGGCTGGAAGTGGCGCGGCACGCTCCAGAACGGCCTGCCTGCGCTTCCGGCCAGCCCTGACGAGCCGGGCGAAGCCCTCCTCACGGCCACCGGCCGCTACCACGGCTCGACCACCGCCGGGCAGTGGCTCGACCGGATCGTCGCGCGGGGCCTCGGCACCCGCAGCCGCGTCGAGCTGACCCTGACCGACCGGGGGCTGGACGTCGTCCGGCCCGGCGCCACCGACTTCTTCGTCCCGGCGGACGCCCTGCGCGGCGCCCGCCTCGACAAGGGCATCGCCGGCAAGGTCCTCCCCGAGGGCGGTCTGCTGATCGTCACCTGGACGCACGGCGGCACGGAGATCGATTCCGGTTTCCGCTCCGACCGGGCCGCCGACCACCCCGCCTGGGTCGAAGCGGTCAACCGCCTCAGCCCCCGGCACACCACCAGCACCACCGAGCACACCGAAACGGAAGGCGCACGATGACGACCTCCACCAGGGGGACCAAAATCCCCGCCGTTCTCGTCCTGGAGGACGGCCGCAGCTTCCGCGGCCGCGCCTACGGGGCCGTGGGGGAGACCTTCGGCGAAGCGGTGTTCTCCACCGGCATGACCGGCTACCAGGAGACGCTGACCGACCCCTCGTACCACCGCCAGGTCGTCGTCATGACCGCCCCGCACGTCGGCAACACCGGCGTCAACGACGAGGACGACGAGTCGCAGCGCATCTGGGTGGCGGGCTACGTCGTCCGCGACCCCGCCCGCGTACCGTCCAACTGGCGCGCCAAGCGCTCCCTGGACGAGCAGCTGGTCGCACAGGGCGTCGTCGGCATCAGCGGCATCGACACCCGCGCCCTCACCCGCCACCTGCGCGAGCGGGGCGCGATGCGGGTCGGCATCTTCTCCGGCGACGCGCTGCCCGACGAGGGCATCATGCTCGCCAAGGTCCGGCAGGCCCCCGAGATGGCGGGCGCCGACCTCAGCGCCCAGGTCGCCACCAAGGAGGCGTACGTCGTCCCGGCCATAGGGGAGAAGCGCTTCACGGTCGCCGCCGTCGACCTCGGCATCAAGGGCATGACCCCGCAGCGGATGGCCGAGCGCGGCATCGAGGTGCACGTCCTGCCCGCCACCGCCACCGCCGAGGACGTCTACGCCGTCAATCCCGACGGCGTGTTCTTCTCCAACGGCCCGGGCGACCCGGCCACCGCCGACGGCCCCGTCGCCGTCATGCAGGAGGTCCTGGAGCGGAAGACGCCGCTGTTCGGCATCTGCTTCGGCAACCAGATCCTCGGCCGCGCCCTCGGCTTCGGCACCTTCAAGCTGAAGTACGGCCACCGCGGCATCAACCAGCCCGTCCAGGACCGTACGACGGGCAAGGTCGAGGTCACCGCGCACAACCACGGCTTCGCCGTCGACGCGCCGCTGGACAAGGTCTCCGACACGCCCTACGGCCGCGCCGAGGTCACCCACGTCTGCCTGAACGACAACGTCGTGGAGGGCTTGCACCTCCTCGACCAGCCGGCGTTCTCCGTCCAGTACCACCCCGAAGCCGCCGCGGGCCCGCACGACGCGGCGTACCTGTTCGACCGCTTCGTCCAGCTCATGGAGGGCCAGCGTGCCTAAGCGCACCGATATCCAGTCCGTCCTGGTCATCGGCTCCGGCCCGATCGTGATCGGTCAGGCCGCCGAGTTCGACTACTCCGGAACCCAGGCGTGCCGGGTCCTCAAGTCCGAGGGCCTGCGCGTCATCCTCGTCAACTCCAACCCCGCCACGATCATGACGGACCCGGAGATCGCCGACGCCACCTACGTCGAGCCGATCACCCCGGAGTTCGTCGAGAAGATCATCGCGAAGGAGCGCCCGGACGCGCTGCTGCCGACCCTCGGCGGCCAGACCGCGCTCAACACCGCGATCTCCATGCACGAGCAGGGTGTGCTGGAGAAGTACGGCGTCGAGCTCATCGGCGCCAACGTCGAGGCGATCAACAAGGGTGAGGACCGCGACCTCTTCAAGGGCGTCGTCGAGGAGGTCCGCAAGAAGATCGGCCACGGCGAGTCCGCCCGCTCGGTCATCTGCCACTCCATGGACGACGTCCTCAAGGGCGTCGACACGCTCGGCGGCTACCCGGTCGTCGTGCGTCCCTCCTTCACCATGGGCGGCGCCGGCTCCGGCTTCGCGCACGACGAGGAGGAGCTGCGCCGCATCGCCGGACAGGGCCTCACGCTCTCCCCGACCACCGAGGTGCTCCTGGAGGAGTCCATCCTCGGCTGGAAGGAGTACGAGCTGGAGCTGATGCGCGACAAGAACGACAACGTCGTGGTCGTCTGCTCCATCGAGAACTTCGACCCGATGGGCGTGCACACCGGCGACTCGATCACCGTCGCGCCCGCGATGACGCTGACCGACCGCGAGTACCAGCGCCTGCGCGACATCGGCATCGCGATCATCCGCGAGGTCGGCGTCGACACCGGCGGCTGCAACATCCAGTTCGCGGTCAACCCCGACGACGGCCGCATCATCGTCATCGAGATGAACCCGCGCGTCTCGCGCTCCTCGGCGCTCGCCTCCAAGGCCACCGGCTTCCCGATCGCGAAGATCGCCGCGCGGCTGGCCGTCGGCTACACGCTGGACGAGATCCCCAACGACATCACCGAGGAGACCCCGGCGTCCTTCGAGCCCACGCTCGACTACGTCGTCGTCAAGGTCCCCCGCTTCGCGTTCGAGAAGTTCCCCGCCGCGGACGCCACCCTCACCACCACCATGAAGTCGGTGGGTGAGGCGATGGCGCTGGGCCGCAACTTCACCGAGGCGCTCCAGAAGGCGCTGCGGTCGCTGGAGAAGAAGGGCAGCCAGTTCGCCTTCACCGGCGAGCCCGGCGACAAGGGCGACCTGCTGGTGAAGGCCCAGGTCCCCACCGACGGCCGGATCAACACCGTCATGCAGGCGATCCGCGCGGGCGCCACGCCGCAGGAGGTCTTCGACGCCACGAAGATCGACCCGTGGTTCGTCGACCAGCTCTTCCTCCTCAAGGAGGTCGCGGACGAGATCGCCGGAGCCGACCAGCTGGACGCCGGGATACTGGCCGAGGCGAAGCGGCACGGCTTCTCCGACGCCCAGATCGCCGGGATCCGCGACCTGCGCGAGGACGTCGTCCGCGAGGTCCGCCACGCCCTCGGCATCCGCCCGGTCTACAAGACGGTCGACACCTGCGCCGCCGAGTTCGCCGCGAAGACGCCGTACTTCTACTCCTCCTACGACGAGGAGAGCGAGGTCGCCCCGCGCGAGAAGCCCGCGGTGATCATCCTGGGCTCCGGCCCCAACCGCATCGGCCAGGGCATCGAGTTCGACTACTCCTGCGTCCACGCCTCCTTCGCGCTCAGCGACGCGGGCTACGAGACCGTGATGGTCAACTGCAACCCGGAGACCGTCTCCACCGACTACGACACCTCCGACCGGCTCTACTTCGAGCCGCTGACGCTGGAGGACGTGCTGGAGATCGTCCACGCCGAGCAGCAGGCCGGACCGGTCGCCGGTGTCATCGTGCAGCTCGGCGGCCAGACGCCGCTGGGCCTGGCGCAGGCGCTCAAGGACAACGGCGTACCGATCGTCGGCACCTCCCCGGAGGCCATCGACCTGGCGGAGGAGCGCGGCGCCTTCGGCCGGGTCCTCACCGAGGCGGGCCTGCCCGCCCCCAAGTACGGCACCGCGTTCTCCTTCGACGAGGCCCAGGCCATCGCCACGGAGATCGGCTACCCGGTCATGGTCCGCCCCTCCTACGTGCTGGGCGGCCGCGGCATGGAGATCGTCTACGACGAGCCGTCGCTGGGCGAGTACCTGACCCGCCACGCCGGTCTCATCGACCGGCACCCGGTCCTCATCGACCGGTTCCTCGACGACGCCATCGAGATCGACGTCGACGCCCTCTACGACGGCACCGAGCTGTACCTCGGCGGCGTCATGGAGCACATCGAGGAGGCCGGTATCCACTCCGGCGACTCCGCCTGCGCCCTGCCTCCCATCACCCTCGGCGGCCACGACATCAAGCGGCTGCGCGCCTCCACCGAGGCCATCGCCAAGGGCGTCGGGGTGCGCGGACTGATCAACATCCAGTTCGCGATGGCCGGGGACATCCTCTACGTCCTGGAGGCCAACCCCCGCGCCTCCCGCACCGTGCCGTTCACCTCGAAGGCCACCGCGGTGCCGCTGGCGAAGGCCGCCGCCCGGATCTCCCTCGGCGCCACCGTCGCCGAGCTGCGGGCCGAGGGCATGCTGCCGAAGACCGGCGACGGCGGCACGCTGCCGCTCGATTCGCCGATCTCCGTCAAGGAAGCCGTCATGCCCTGGTCCCGCTTCCGGGACGCCTCCGGGCGCGGCGTGGACACCATCCTCGGCCCGGAGATGCGCTCGACCGGCGAGGTCATGGGCATCGACTCGGTCTTCGGCACCGCCTACGCCAAGTCCCAGTCCGGTGCGTACGGCGCGCTGCCCACCAAGGGCCGGGCGTTCGTCTCCGTCGCCAACCGGGACAAGCGGTCGATGATCTTCCCCGCCCGGGAGCTTGTCGCCCACGGCTTCGAACTGCTCGCCACCTCCGGCACCGCCGAGGTGCTGCGCCGCAACGGCATCAGCGCCACCGTGGTCCGCAAGCACTCCGAGGGCGAGGGCCCGAACGGCGAGAAGACGATCGTCCAGCTGATCCACGACGGCGACGTCGACCTCATCGTCAACACCCCCTACGGGACCGGCGGCCGTCTCGACGGCTACGACATCCGCACCGCAGCGGTCTCCCGGGGCGTCCCCTGCCTGACCACCGTCCAGGCGCTCGCCGCCGCCGTACAGGGCATCGAGGCGATGTCCCGCGGCGACGTCGGGGTCCGCTCCCTCCAGGAGCACGCGGAGCATCTGACCGCCGCCCGCGACTGACAGCAGGCCCACGAGGGGGACACCGCACGCGGTGTCCCCCTCGTCATGAGTACCGCCGCTCCGGAGCCCCCACGAGGACACCACCATGTACCAGACGTTCTTCCACCTGATCTTCCAGCGGATGGATCCCGAGAAGGCCCACCACCTGGCCTTCGGCTGGATCCGGCTGGCCGCCCGCACGCCCGTCCTGCGGACCTTCGTCGCGGCGGCGCTCGCGCCTCGCTTCAAGGAGCTGCGCACCGAGGCGCTCGGCCGCCGGATGCACGGGCCGTTCGGCCTCGCCGCCGGTTTCGACAAGAACGCCACCGCCATCGACGGCATGGCGATGCTCGGATTCGACCACGTCGAGATCGGCACCGTCACCGCCCAGCCGCAGCCCGGCAACCCCAAGAAGCGCCTCTTCCGGCTCGTCCCGGACCGTGCGCTGATCAACCGCATGGGCTTCAACAACGACGGGTCCGCCGCCGTCGCGGACCGCCTCGCCGCCCGCACCCCGGTGTTCCGCACCACCCTCGGCGTCAACATCGGAAAGACCAAGGTGGTCCCCGAGGAGGAGGCGGTCGGCGACTACGTCACCTCCACCGAACGCCTCGCCGCCCACGCCGACTACCTCGTCGTCAACGTCTCGTCCCCGAACACCCCGGGACTGCGCAACCTCCAGGCGGTCGACCACCTCCGCCCGCTGCTGACCGCCGTCCGCGAGGCCGCCGACCGTACGGTCACCGACCGCCGCGTCCCGCTGCTGGTCAAGATCGCCCCGGACCTCGCCGACGCGGACATCGACGCCGTCGCCGACCTCGCCCTCGAACTCGGCCTCGACGGCATCATCGCCACCAACACCACCATCGCCCGTGACCCGGGCCTGACGTCCGACCCGGCGCTGATCAACGAGGCCGGCGGGCTGTCCGGTGCGCCCGTCAAGGACCGCTCCCTGGAGGTGCTGCGCCGCCTCTACGCCCGCGTCGGCGACCGGACGACCCTCGTCGGCGTCGGCGGCATCACCACCGCCGAGGACGCCTGGCAGCGCATCCTCGCCGGTGCCACCCTGATCCAGGGCTACAGCGCCTTCGTCTATGAGGGTCCCTTCTGGTGCCGCGCGCTCCACAAGGGCCTCGCCGCCCGGCTGCGCAACAGCCCGTACGCCACCCTCGCCGACGCGGTCGGCGCCGAGCACAAGCAGGTGACCGCATGACGCTCCAGGAAACCGCCCCGGCACCCTTCGGCGCGCGCCTGCGTCGCGCCATGGACGCGCGCGGCCCGCTCTGCGTCGGCATCGACCCGCATGCCTCCCTCCTCGCCGACTGGGGCCTGAACGACGACGTCGCCGGGCTGGCGCGGTTCACCCGTACCGTCGTCGAGGCGCTCGCCGGCCGTGTCGCCGTCCTCAAACCGCAGTCCGCGTTCTTCGAGCGCTTCGGCTCCCGCGGCCTCGCCGTGCTGGAGACCGCCGTCGTCGAGGCGCGCGAACGCGGCGCGCTCGTCCTGATGGACGCCAAGCGCGGCGACATCGGTTCCACCATGGCCGCCTACGCCGCCACCCACCTCGACCCGGCCTCGCCGCTCTTCTCGGACGCGGTCACGGTCAGCCCGTACCTCGGCTACGGCTCGCTGCGCCCGGCCCTGGACCTGGCCGCCGCCCACGGCTGCGGCGTCTTCGCGCTGGCGCTGACCTCCAACCCGGAGGGCGCGGAGTTCCAGCGGGCGGTGCGCGAGGACGGCCGGACCGTCGCGGCCACCGTGCTGGGCCACCTCGCCGAGGAGAACGCCACGGCTGAGGGCCTGGGTTCGTACGGCGCGGTGGTCGGCGCGACCCTCGGCGATCTCTCCGCCTTCGATCTGGCGATCAACGGTCCGCTGCTGGCGCCCGGCATCGGCGCCCAGGGTGCGACCCCCGCTGACCTGCCCACCGTCTTCGGGGACGCGGTCCGCAACGTGCTGCCGAGCGTCAGCCGGGGGGTGCTGCGGCACGGTCCGGACACCGGCGCGCTGCGGGACGCGGCGGCCCGGTGCGCCGACGAGGTGCGGGCGGCAATCGATCAGCAGGAGGCCCGGCAGTAGGTTTAGTACCGATTTGTCCTGGTCAGCAGAGTCTGACCAGGACTTTTCGTCTGTTCTCGCTGACTCAGGCGCTGTCGGCCGCTAGTCTCCGACGAGAGCACCGCACGTAAGAGCGTTGCTCGTTGCTCCGCCCGTGCGGGGCGACTAGGTTCCACACCGGTCCGTATCCGACAGTTCTACATCCGAGGTGACGTAGGCGTGGCTCTTCCGCCCCTTACCCCTGAACAGCGCGCAGCTGCGCTTGAGAAGGCCGCCGCGGCTCGCCGGGAGCGCGCAGAGGTCAAGAATCGGCTCAAAAACTCCGGCGTCACCCTCCACGAGGTCATCGAGGCGGGCCAGGGCAACGAGGTCATCGGCAAGATGAAGGTCTCCGCGCTCCTTGAGTCGCTGCCCGGCGTGGGCAAGGTCCGCGCCAAGCAGCTCATGGAGCGCCTGGGCATCTCCGAAAGCCGCCGGGTGCGCGGCCTGGGATCCAACCAGATCGCCGCCCTGGAGCGGGAGTTCAGCAGCTCGGCTTCCTGAGTTTTCCGGCACAGCCCGGAAGCTGGAATAATCGCTGCATGGCTGCAACATCCCGGGGGACGACCCCCGTGCCCCCGGACGCTCGTCCGCGACTGACCGTGCTCTCCGGCCCCTCGGGGGTCGGCAAGAGCACGGTCGTCGCCCATCTGCGCAAGGTGCACCCCGAGGTCTGGCTCTCGGTTTCGGCGACGACCCGTAAGCCCCGTCCCGGAGAACAGCACGGCGTTCAGTACTTCTTCGTCGACGACGAGGAATTCGACAAGATGATCGCCAACGGTGAACTCCTGGAATGGGCGGAATTCGCGGGTAATCGCTACGGCACCCCGCGCCGCGCGGTGCTCGACCGGCTGGATTCGGGCGAGCCCGTCCTGCTGGAAATCGATCTCCAGGGCGCCCGCCAGGTACGCGAATCGATGGCGGAGGCACAGCTCGTCTTCCTCGCCCCGCCGAGCTGGGACGAGCTGGTCCGCCGCCTCACCGGCCGCGGCACCGAGGCTCCCGACGTGATCGAACGTCGCTTGGAGGCCGCGCGTATCGAGCTCGCCGCGGAGAAGGAATTCGACGGAACGCTCGTCAACACCTCCGTCGAGGGCGTCAGCCGTGAGCTGCTAGCCTTGATGCTGCGGCGTAATGGGGACGGAAAAACCGCAGGCTGACACCGCGGATCTCCCCGACCCCCGCCAGAGTTTTTGCTTCACCACCGGCTTCACACCCCTTCGGAAGGCAGAGAGTGTCCTCTTCCATCACCGCGCCCGAGGGCATCATCAACCCGCCGATTGATGAGCTCCTTGAGGCCACCGACTCGAAGTACAGCCTCGTGATCTACGCGGCGAAGCGTGCGCGCCAGATCAATGCGTACTACTCGCAGCTCGGCGAGGGCCTGCTCGAATACGTCGGCCCGCTCGTCGACACCCACGTCCACGAGAAGCCCCTGTCGATCGCGCTCCGCGAGATCAACGCGGGCCTGCTGACCTCCGAGGCCATCGAGGGCCCCGCGCAGTAAGCACCGCACCACCACCGAGGGCCCGGCAGCGCGACTGCCGGGCCCTTGGTGTGTCATAGGGGCACACCCGCCGCGGGCGTACGGCATCCGGCCGCCGCCACGGGGCGATCCGGAACTGGTTCGGGGAGCAGCGAAGCGATGGACAAGCAGGAGCGTGCGACGCCCAAGGTCGTGCTGGGGGTCAGCGGCGGCATCGCCGCGTACAAAGCCTGTGAGCTGCTGCGGCGGCTGACCGAGTCGGGGCACCACGTCCGGGTCGTGCCGACCGCCGCCAGCCTGCACTTCATCGGCGAGGCCACCTGGTCGGCGCTGTCCGGCAACCCGGCCACCACCGAGGTCTGGGAGTCCGTCCATGAGGTCCCGCACGTCCGCATCGGGCAGGAGGCCGACCTCGTCGTGGTGGCGCCCGCCACCGCCGACATGCTGGCCAAGGCGGCCCACGGCATCGCCGACGACCTGCTGACCAACACCCTGCTCACCGCGCGCTGCCCGGTGGTCTTCGCGCCCGCGATGCACACCGAGATGTGGGAGAACCCCGCGACCCAGGAGAACGTCGCCACGCTGCGCCGCCGCGGCGCGCTCGTCATCGAGCCCGCGGTCGGCCGCCTCACCGGCGTCGACACCGGCAAGGGCCGCTTCCCCGACCCCGGCGAGATCTTCGAGCTGTGCCGCCGGGTGCTGGCCCGCGGCCCGCGCGCGCTCACCGCGGATCTGGCCGGTCGGCATGTCGTCGTCACCGCGGGCGGCACCCGCGAGCCGCTGGACCCGGTCCGCTATCTGGGCAACCGCTCGTCGGGGCGGCAGGGCTACGCGCTCGCGGCGACGGCCGCCGCGCGCGGTGCGCGGGTCACCCTCGTCGCGGGCAACACCGAGCTGCCGGACCCGGCGGGCGTGGACGTCGTCCGTATCGGCACCGCCGTACAGCTCCGGGAGGCGGCGCTGGCGGCGGCGGAGGACGCCGACGTGGTGGTAATGGCCGCGGCAGTGGCTGATTTCCGGCCAGCCGCCTACGCCACCGGCAAGATCAAGAAGAAGGACGGGCAGGAGCCGGAACCGGTCACGCTGGTCCGCAATCCGGACATCCTCGCCGAGTTGTCCGCCGACCGGCCGAAGCCCGGGCAGATCATTGTCGGGTTCGCCGCCGAGACCGACGACGTCCTCGCCAACGGCCGCGCCAAACTCGCCCGCAAGGGCTGTGACCTGCTGGTCGTCAACGAGGTGGGGGAGCACAAGACCTTCGGTTCGGCGGAGAACGAAGCCGTGATTCTCGCCATGGACGGTTCCGAGACACCGGTGCCGCACGGACCGAAGGAAGCGCTGGCCGACACGGTGTGGGACCTCGTCGCGGACCGGTTCGCGGGCGCCCCCGAAGGCTCCTGAGACGGCCGCCGCACCGGCCCCGAGGGCCCGCGGCCCCCTTGACCAGGGGGGTCGCACGGCTGATCGTCCCTCTGTGGGCCGTGGTGTGCCAGTCGCGACGGATCCACAAATCGAGACTGAGTGTCCGAACCTCGCACACGACCGATAAACTGGCCAGCGGATCGGGCCGAGCGCAGCTCTCGAGCCCCTCCGCCAAATGATCAGCCAGCAGCCGCTGCAACCCCAGGGAGCGATGTGTCCCGCCGCCTCTTCACCTCGGAGTCCGTCACCGAGGGCCACCCCGACAAGATCGCTGACCAGATCAGCGACACGATCCTCGACGCCCTCCTCAAGGAGGACCCCACCTCCCGGGTCGCCGTCGAGACGTTGATCACCACCGGCCTGGTCCATGTGGCCGGCGAGGTGACGACGAAGGCGTACGCCGACATCCCCAGCCTTGTGCGCAACAAGATCCTCGACATCGGCTACGACTCGTCGAAGAAGGGCTTCGACGGCGCCTCCTGCGGCGTCTCGGTCTCCATCGGCGCGCAGTCCCCGGACATCGCGCAGGGTGTCGACACCGCGTACGAGACGCGCGTCGAGGGCGATGAGGACGAGCTGGACAAGCAGGGCGCGGGCGACCAGGGCCTGATGTTCGGCTACGCGTGCGACGAGACGCCGGAGCTGCTGCCGCTGCCGATCTTCCTCGCGCACCGGCTCTCCCGCCGCCTGTCCGAGGTCCGCAAGAACGGCACCATCCCCTACCTCCGCCCCGACGGGAAGACCCAGGTCACCATCGAGTACGACGGTCACAAGGCCGTCCGCCTCGACACCGTCGTGGTCTCCTCGCAGCACGCCAGCGACATCGACCTCGACTCGCTGCTCGCGCCCGACATCCGTGAGTTCGTCGTCGAGCACGTCCTCAAGGAACTGGTCGAGGACGGCATCAAGCTGGACACCGACGGCTACCGCCTGCTGGTGAACCCGACCGGCCGCTTCGAGATCGGCGGCCCGATGGGCGACGCCGGTCTGACCGGCCGCAAGATCATCATCGACACCTACGGCGGCATGGCCCGGCACGGTGGCGGCGCGTTCTCCGGCAAGGACCCGTCGAAGGTCGACCGCTCCGCCGCGTACGCCATGCGCTGGGTCGCCAAGAACGTCGTCGCGGCCGGTCTCGCGGCCCGCTGCGAGGTCCAGGTGGCGTACGCCATCGGCAAGGCCGAGCCGGTCGGTCTCTTCGTCGAGACCTTCGGCACCGCCACCGTCGACACCGACAAGATCGAGCAGGCCATCGGCGAGGTCTTCGACCTCCGCCCGGCCGCGATCATCCGGGACCTCGACCTGCTCCGCCCGATCTACGCGGAGACCGCCGCGTACGGCCACTTCGGCCGCGCGGACGCCGACTTCACCTGGGAGCGCACCGACCGCGTCGACGCGCTCCGCAAGGCGGCGGGTCTCTAGGACCTCTCCTCCGGGGGCGACGCGGACGCCCCCGGATGCCGAACGGCCCCGTACCGGATGTTCCCGGTGCGGGGCCGTTCGGCGTCTGCGCCGCCTCTCAGGTCGCGGCGGCGATCAGCTCGTGGGCGATCAGCTCCGCCCGGACGTTGATCATGTACATGGACCCGGCGTAGAAGAGGTCGCCGGAGGTGAGATCGCCGAGCGCGTACATTCGCCCCGGGGTCTGTCCCCGGCCCGGGCGCAGCGCGTTCGTCGCCGGGTCGATCCGCAGCCCGCCGTGCGGATTGCCGACCACCAGACCCGCGTCCGCCAGGGACCGCAGCAGCGGCGCGGACCGCGGGCCGGTGGTGGCCAGCCCGGTGCGGGTGGCGTCCACCACGACGTCGGCGCGCCCGGCCCGCCCCTCGTGGACCACCTCGAATCCGCCGCCCGCCCGGGCCCGGACCCCGGCCGTTCCGGCGCGTACCGTCAGCTGGCCGCTGTCCATCGCCGCCAGCAGCCGCCGGGCGGTCGGCGGCGGCATCGGGTTGTACAGCGGCTTGGCGAGCGGGTGGAAGCGCCGCAGGAACACCCGCTTCTCGTGGTCGCCCCACGCCGTCCACACGCTCTCGCGGACGTCGCGCAGCGCCGTCGTGGCGATCGTCTGGTACGGGTTGCCGTCCAGCCGGGCCAGTTCGGAGCGGAGCCGGCCGTGGGCCGGGCGGGGCGCGGTCTCGTCGGTCAGGTCCGTGCCCGCCGCGGCCAGTTCGGCCCCGAGCAGCGCGAAGGTGTCGCGCAGCCCGAGGGAGCCGGAGCGCTCCAGATGACGGGCTATCGCCTCCGCCGTCAGATGCGTCAGGGTGAACGGGCGGTGCCGGGCGCGAACGCCGGGCAGCAGACCGTGCCGCGACGTCATCGTGATCCGGCCGCGGTGCCCCCGGTGCAGCAGCCCCAGCGCGACGTCCACCCCGGACAGCCCGGTGCCGAGGACCATGACGTGCGCGTCCTCGGCGACCCCGGGCAGTACCGCGGAGAGCGGATACGGATCGGGGTGGAAGCCGGGGGCACCGGCCAGCCCGTAGGGGTCGGCCGGGGGCCCGCTGCCCGGGCAGAGCACCACCCGGTCGGCGTGGGTGAGGGAGGCGGCGCCGCGGATCATGACCTCCCCGGCGGACGCCTTGGCGACGGTGGCGAACTCCGGGACCACCGTCACCGTCCAGCCCCGCCGCCGGGCGCCTTGCAGACACGCCTCCCAGTGGTCCACCAGATACTCGCCGTAGACCCGCCGCGGTACGTACGCGTCGGGCGGCAGGGTCGCCAACGGCGTTGCCGCGTACCGGGGTTGGCGGTGCAGCCAGCGCAGGAAGTGATCGCGCTCGGCGCACCGCACCGACATGAATCCGGCCTCGCGGTTGACCAGCGCGCAGTCCAGGTCGGGGCGGTAGGCGCGGCCGGTGGCCAGCTGCCGCGCCCCTTCGTGGACCGTGATGTCGAACGCGGCGTCGTTCCCGGCGTGGCGCAGCATGCTGTCGAGCAGGCTGACCGCCGCGGCGCCGCCGCCTATGACCGCCAGGCGCATGAGCGGGCTCCTCCTGGGGCCGTGCTATCCGGCCGTGTCGGGTGCGATGACGGGCAGGCCCAGCGTGGTGTCGAGCCGCCGGGTGAGGGCGGCGGGGTACGCGGTGACGAACACCTCCAGGGCCGGGTGGGCGACGGCCTGCTGGAGGTGGCCGCCGACCGTCGTGCCGTCGCGGCGGCCCAGCACCACATGGGCGTGGACGTGCGGCCGTCCGTCCTTGAGCGCGATGTTGCCGGTCAGGCCCAGCACCTCGGTGTGTTCGGTCACCGGGATCGGGACATGGGCCTTGGCGACCGGGTCGAAGAGGGACAGCGCGGCGGAGCCGAAGGCGCCGATTGCGGTGAGGGAGCCCGCGGTCACCTGCTGTTCGGCGGCGAACTTCTCCAGTGCGGGCACCACCTCGTCGCCCGCTTCCAGAACGACGGCGAACTGGCGGGGGGCCATGGCGTCGTCGTGCAGCAGCCGGATGTGCATCGGTGTCAACTCGCTTTCGTGGCATCGGCGGGCTTCTCGCCGCCGGGGACGTCGCTCGGCACGGGCCCGGGGTGCCGCAGGGCCCACCGGGCGCGCACCTTGCCGATCACATCGAACTGGTTGAGGACCAGCCCGAGGATCACCAGTGTGATGGCCGTGGCCTTCATGGCACCCAGGGGCTCACCGAGAAGCAGCATCGACGACGCCATGCCGAAGATCGGCACCAGCAGCGTCAGGGGCGCGACCCGGGAGGTGCGGTAGGTGCGCAGCAGATGGCCCCAGAGCGCGAAGCCGAAGAGGATCGTCGGGTAGACCATGTAGAGCAGCGAGCCGAGGCCGGTCCAGCCCATGGTGGTGAAGGAGTGCTCGACGGTGCCCCAGCCGCCGAGGCCCAGCGACAGCAGGAACATCGGGACCGGCGGCACCAGGCTCGCCCAGACCGTGAACGCGAGCGCGTTCTCCGGCTGGGCCTTCTTGATGATCAGGTTGGCGACGGCCCAGGACAGCGACGCGCCGACGACCATGACCGTACCGGCCGCGGTGACCGAACCGTCGGTGACCGCGGCGACCAGTCCCATGCCGCCGCCCGCCACCACGAACCCCACCAGGAAGCGCGGGCTGACACGTTCGCCCATCAGCCCCGCCGCCAGGCCGATCGTCCAGAACGCCTGGAGCTGCATGACGACCGAGGCCAGGCCCGCCGAGAAGCCCAGGTCCATCCCGGCGAAGAGCAGCCCGAACTGGCCGATGCCGAAGAACAGCCCGTACAGCAGGAGATAACGCCACGGCACGTTCGGCCGCTTGAAGAAGAAGACCGCGGGGACGGCCGCGAGCAGGAAGCGGAGCGACGCCAGGAGGTACGGGTCGAACGAGCGCAGCCCGATGTCGATGATGGCGAAGTTCACTCCCCAGATGACCATCACCAGGACGGCACCCAGGAACTTGGACAGTGGCAAGAACGCTCCTCTTTCAGGGTTGTGAGGAGGCCGCGGGCGCGGCCGCGTCGGTGCGGATGACCTGGAACGCCTCGGCGAGCCGGCCGGGCGCGAGCCCGCCGAGGGCCGCCTGGCCGGCCAGCTTGGCGCGCACGTCCTCGCGGAGCCGGTCACGGTGGGCGGTCTGCGAGACATGGGCGCGCAGCGCGGTGAGCTTCTGCTCGAACGTCTCCGTCACCTCGACCCGGGTGTCCGGGCGCGGCCCGGTCGTCACCCAGATCTCCGGAACGCTCCAGGGGGCCAGGCCCTCCTCCAGCAGCAGCTCGGGGAAGGCCCGCGGATTGCGCGCGTCCGGGTAGAGCGCCGCCAGCGACGCCTCCCCGGCCGCGCGGTGATCGGCATGGAGGTCGGGCAGGAACGCCCAGTTGATCTCCGGGCTCTGGATCACCGCGCGGTGCGGCCGGGTCTGCCGGATCACCCGGACGATCTGCCGCCGCAGCGCCGCATCGGGCCGCAGCAGCCCGTCCTGGTGGCCGAGGAACCGTACGTCCTTGACCCCGAGGACGGCGGCGGCGTCACGCTGCTCCCGCTCCCGCCGCGCCGCGAGATCGGCGCGGGGCACGGCCGGGTCCTCGCCGCCGCCCGAGCCGTCCGTCAGGACCAGATACGTCACCTCGGCGCCCGCGCCCGTCCAGGACGCGATGGTGCCGCCGGCGGTGAAGTCCGTGTCGTCGGGGTGGGCGGCGATGGCCAGCACCCGCAGCGCCTCGTCCGGGGAATCCGTACCGCTCACGCCGTGAGCACCTCGGCGGTGAAGAGGAACGACCGGGGCACGCCGGCCATCGTGCGGGGCGGCACCGGGTGCGGCCAGCGGCCGAAGTCGGCGCCGTCCTCGCCCGGTTGCTTGAGGTCCGTCACGGACCAGCCGCAGTCGGGCAGGAACTCTTCGGGGGAGTCGGTGCCGAAGAGCCAGGGGTTGCCGTCCTCGGCCAGGATCTTGAGGAAGCCGCGGGCGAGCGGGTTGGTGAGCGTGGTGCGGCTCGTCATGTCGCCGAGGAGCACGGAACCGGGCGCGGACAGCTCCCGCAGCGTGCCCAGCAGCCGCCGTACGACGTCCTCGGGGAGGAAGAAGAACAGCCCCTCGGCCACCCACAGGGTGGGCTGCTCCGGGTCGAACCCGGCGGCGTGCAGATCGTCCTGCCACTGCGCGGCGAGGTCGACCGCGACGGCGTGGCGACGCGGCCCGCCGGAGGTGTCGACGCCGTGCCGGGCGAGGAGTTCGGCCTTGGCGTCGAGCAGCGCCGGGCGGTCGAGTTCGTAGAGGGTGACGCCGTCGGGCCAGGTCAGCCGGGCGGCGCGCATGTCCATACCGGCGGCGACGGAGACCACCTGACGCAGCCCGCGGTCGCGGACGGCGCGGACGAGGGCCTCGTCGAGGTAGCGGGTGCGGACCAGGACGAAGGGGGCGACGGCGGAGCCGCGGTACCGCTCCAGCAGCGCGAAGCCGGTGTCCCCGGCGACGGCGCGGGCCAGCGGGTCGTCGAAGATACGGTCCGGGCGCTCGGACTCCAGGGCGCGCGCGGCGGCCGTCCACTGTGCCGTCCGGGACACCGGCTCCATCTGCATTTCCGCGCTCGTCATGAGCGGTTACTCCTCTCGTGGCGACGGCTGACCGGCGCGGGGTGCCCGCCGGTGCCGGAGGTCCGGTTCATGTGTCCTGCCCGGCGGGTCTGCGGCGGAAGATGCTGTGCAGCACCATGCTGAAGACCACCGTGCCCTCCTCGTCGAGGAGTTCGCACCGCGGGCGCAGTATTCCGGATTGCTTGCTGTGCAGTACGGGAGCCACGCCCAGCACCGTCAGGCGCGCCCGCAGCACATCGCCGGGGCGCACCGGCCGGTGGAAGCGCATCTCGTCCACGCCCGGTGAGCCCTCACCGGCCGAGTCGGCGAGGATCTCCTCGACGTAGCGGCGCATGAAGAGCGAGGCGGTCAGCCAGCCGCTGGCGACCAGGCCGCCGAAGTTCGACTCGGTGGCGCGCTCGGGGTCGGTGTGGAAAACCTGCGGGTCGTAGGCGCGCCCGAAGGACAGCACCTCTTCCTGTGTCACCTTCACCTCGCCGAGGTCGTAGACCTCACCGACGGGAAAGTCCTCCAAGTACCGGATGCTCACGGCCGCCTCACCATTCCGCGCTGACGAGTTCTTCGGGGGTGGCGCCGGACAGCTGGTAGCGGTCCGGGTCCAGCGGGCGTCCGGTGTAGAGCCGCAGCACGTCCGGGACGTCCGCGGTCAGCTGCGCCGTGGGCCGCCCGGGCACGGCGGAGCCCAGGGTGAGCCGCCGGGTGGGCAGCTGGATCTCCACCAGGGGGGTGCGCACCACGCGCTCGCAGCGGCTGAGCAGCGTGAGGGCCGCCTGGTGGCCACGGCTGTGGTACGGGTCGTCCAGGCCGATCGCCTCGCGGACGTCGCCGCCGTGGATCCAGGTGCCGAGCGCCGCCAGGTCCTTGGCGCCGCCGGCCGCCCGGATCGCCGGGCCCGCGTCCGCAAGGCCCTGGTCGAACTCGTCGATGACCTGCTTGAGCGGCCAGGTACGGCGCTCCTCGACGTCCCGTTGGTTCTGCTCGTGGCTGGCGCGGTACGCGGGGCCCGCGGCGAGGCCGGTGAGCGCGGCGCCGCAGTGCGCGACGATGTCGCGGACCGTCCAGGCGGAGCAGACCGTGGGCCGCTTCAGATCGGCCTCGGGCAGGGTGCGTAACCGCGGTACGAGGGTGTCGCGTTCGGCGCGGAGCACCACATCGGTGGCTGCGGGTGTCTGCGGGCCCGTCATCGCACCCCCGCCCCGAAGTAGCGCGCCTCGATGCGGCGCAGGGTGCGGAAGTCGTCGATGTCGATGCTCTCCATGTCGATGTCCTCACCGCTGAGGCGGGAGACCAGCACCATGAACTCGACGAACGCGAGGGAGTCGATCAGACGGCTCTCCAGCAGGTCGAAGTCCGGCTCGATGTCGCTGACTTCGGCGTGCCGGTCGAGGATCCACTGTTTGATCTGGTCGGTGGCGGACTGCATGGCGGACTCCTTCGTGAGGGTGGGGCGGAGAGGTACGGGCAGACGCGGCGGGCGGGTGCCCGCGCGGCGGTCAGGCCACGGCGGCCTTGTCGAGGGCCGTGGCGACGGCCGCCCAGTCGCCGTGCCGTTCGTGCAGCACGGCGAGCCAGCGCTCCAGGCCGAAGGCGACACAGCTGGTGAACACCGGGCGGCCGGTGCCGGCGATGCGGATGTCGCAGCGCTCGCCGAAGAAGTTGCGGTGCTTGTTCACGGACCCGATGGCGAGGTCGCCGACGAGGAATTCGTACTTCACCGGCGACAGCATCTGGAGCTTGGCGCGCGGCCCCTCGCCGTCGAAGAACGGGTCGGACGCGGGCTCCTTGCGCATCTCCAGGCCCAGCGCCTCGGCGAATGCGAGGATGCGCTGCGAGGAGCGCTCCAGATGGTCCTCGACGAACTCCTGGCTGCCCAGCGCGACGATCTCGCGCATATGGAAGCCGAGCAGGCGGCGCAGCCCCTTGTAGTGCTCCTCGCGGCGGAAGCACCGTCCGACGAGGGTGACCAGGGTGTCCCGCTCCAGCGCCGTGCCCTCCAGGCCGAGGTAGACGGCGTAGCAGGTGGCGGGTGGCGGGGCGACCTCGGCGCCTTGGAGCTGGTCGGGCGGGAAGGCGGTGATCGCCGTCGCCGCCTCGCCCTGGGGGCGCCGCTCCAGGTCCAGGCCGCTGACGGTCAGCGCCTGGTGCGGGAAGTTCTGGTAGTAGTCGAGCTTGGCCAGACCGGCGACGGGGAGCAGGGCCGGTCCGACGACGGGCTCGGCGCCGCGGGCGGTGCCCCATTCGGCGAAGGTGCGGTCCAGGCGGTGGAGCGCGGCGGCTTCGTCGGCGCGCAGGAACAGCAGACCGTTGGGTTCCACGAATCGGCCTCCCGCCCGCTCAGATGCCGGGCAGGACGTCGTCGGCGAAGATGCCGGTCCGGCACATGAACGCCAGCGGCTTGCGCACGGCGCGGCGCTCGGCCTCCCGGCGCGAGGGCTCGGCGAGCAGCCGTTCCCGGAATCCGAGCGGGTCGGGAATTCCGGCGTCGCGGTAGATCTGCGGGTTGTAGAACGCCCGCAGGCTGAATGCGATGTACCGCTTGAGGTACTGCTCGATCTCCTCGCGCTGCCCGGGGGTGAGGTCCCCGACGAGGTCGGCGTGGAGCAGCGAGACCAGCTCCCGGCCGAAGGCGATGTGCCGGGACTCGTCCTCGTGGTGCACGCGGTTGACCTGGCGGATGGTCTCGTGGAGCGAGGCGTCGCCCGCCATGCGCATGTTGTAGTGGTCGACGATTTCCTCGAAGAGGAGCACCCGGCAGAACACCAGAAGGTTCTCGACCCGGGGGTCCTCATGGGCGATGGAGTTCAGCTTCGGCCCGGAGTAAATCTTCCCGCCATAGCGCAGGCAGAATTCGGCGAAGAACCACATGTGTTCGTTCTCTTCGCCGACGAAGTGATGGAAGAAGTCCGACGGAATCTCGAACCCGCGGGTGTGGATGCGGCGTACCACCTCCACCAGGAGTTCCCGAATGCCTTCGACGTTCAGGCTGTAGAAATTGATGCTCTCCCAGCGCGAGAGTTGCTGCCGCTGCGCCTCGGTGAGTTCGTTCACGATTTCCGTGCCGTACGTGGAGGTGAGATCGTCGCTCATCCACATCATCTCGGACGGCAGCGTCTCGGGCCAGGCGAACTCGCGGTACGGGTTGTAGTACTCGTCAACCGACTTGTCGACGAGCCGCTGGAGAATCTCGACGAAACGCTGCTCCCGCTCCGGTCTGGGCGTGGTGGTCGACAGCATTCATTTCCCTTTCGGCGATCGGTGAAAGCGGGACCGCGGCGGACAGGGGGCCGCGCGGCGTGATCGGTCGGCGTCATGGCCGGTACGGGGAAGTGGGGGTGGGAATGCGTAGGGGAAAACGGCGGCGATCGGGCGGTGGTGAGTCAGTGGCGTCGAATGCCCGCCGGTGACTTTAGCGCTCTGCCTCGCTATTGGGCCAGATCCCCCGGTGAAAAGAAGGGGAAGAGGGTCTTCCGTTTGTGTCAGTGGTGCTGAGGGAGTTACCTCCTTACAAGCCTGGCCGACTATTGCAGCAGTATTTCGGCAGTATGAAGCGAATGTCTGTGCGGTAAGTCTCCTTAGGAGTGCGTTGCGTCGTTTCCAGCCGAATTCGCGGAGGCGCCGCACGGTCCCGGCCTGGTGATTTCGGCGCGCGGGTGCGGCCAGCTCGCGTTTCCGGTACCGGGGGAACGGCTCGAATTCGCTCCTGTGTGTGAACCGGTGTCGCGCCCGCCCGGGCGGGCGCCCGCGCGCGAGGCCGCGGCGCGGAACCGGCGGCGCCCCGGCCCGCCGCCCGGCCCCGGGGTGCGGGGCTCGCGCACCCGCCGTTGTCGGTGCCGTCTGCTAAGACTGGATGCCGTGAGCAGGGACGACGGGCGCCAGGAGGCCGGGGCGGATGCGGGCGAGCAGTTGGCCCTCATCCGGGCGAGCGTGCGGGAAACCAAGGCGACCCGCGCCAGGCCGCGGACCTGGCGCGGCGCCGAGCCCGCCGCCGAGCTGCCCGTCGCCCGCGTCCTCGTGGACAAGGGCCTGGTCCACCTCGACCGCTACTTCGACTACGTCGTCCCCGCCGCCATGGATGCCGAGGCCCGCCCCGGCGTGCGGGTGCGCGTCCGCTTCGGGGCGGGCGAGAAGGGCGGGCGTCGCGAGGGCGGCAAGCTGGTCAGCGGCTTCATCGTCGACCGCGTCGCGGAGAGCGACTTCCGCGGCGTCCTCGCCCCGCTCGCCCAGGTCCTCTCCCCGGAGCCGGTGCTCACCCCCGGGCTGCTCGCCCTGTGCCGCGCCGTCGCCGACCGCTACGCGGGCAGCCTCGCCGACGTCGTCCAGCTCGCCGTCCCGCCCCGCCGCGCCCGCGCCGAGGCCAAGGAGTCCCCGCCCCCGCTGCCGCCCAACGCCCCGCCCGAGCCCGTCAGTTGGCAGCGGTACGGGGCCGGGCCCGGCTTCCTCGCCGCGCTGGCGCGGGGGGACGCGCCGCGCGCGGTGTGGACGGCGCTGCCCGGCGCCACCTGGCCCGACGAGCTGGCCCGCGCCGCCGCCGCCGCGCTCGCCTCCGGCCGCGGCGCGCTGATCGTGCTGCCCGACGGCCGGGCCGCCGCCCGGGTGGACGCCGCGCTCACCGCCCTCGTCGGCTCCGGCCGTCACGTCCTGCTGACCGCCGATGCCGGGCCGGAGGAGCGCTACCGCCGCTGGCTCGCGGTCAGCCGCGGCTCCGTGTGCGCCGTGATCGGCACCCGCGCCGCGATGTTCGCCCCCGTCGACCGCCTCGGCCTGGTCGCCCTGTGGGACGACGGCGACGCCGCGCTCAGCGACCCGCACGCCCCGCAGCCGCACGCCCGCGAGGTGCTGATCCAGCGCGCGGTGGGGGAGCGGGCCGGGTTCCTGCTCGGCGGGGTGAGCTGCACGGTCGAGGCGGCGCAGCTCGTCGAGACGGGCTGGGCACGCCCGCTGGCCGCCGACCGCGAGCGGGTGCGTGCCGCCGCCCCCCGCATCCGTACGGTCGGCGAGGGCGACGAGGCGCGCGACGAGGCGGCCCGCGCGGCCCGGCTGCCGACGATGGCCTGGCAGGTGGTCCGCGAGGGGCTCAAGCACGGCCCGGTCCTCGTCCAGGTCCCCCGGCGCGGCTACGCCCCCCGGCTGGCCTGCGCCCGCTGCCGGACCCCGGCCCGCTGCCGCGCCTGCGCGGGCCCGCTGGAGTCCCCGGGCGCCGACGACCTGGTGTGCACCTGGTGCGGACGGGCGGAGGCGGACTGGCACTGCGCGGAGTGCGGCGGCGCCCGGCTGCGCGCCCAGGTGGTGGGGGCCCGGCGGACGGCCGAGGAGCTGGGCCGGGCGTTCCCCGCCGTACCGGTGCGCACCTCGGGCCGCGACCATGTGCTGGCGACGGTGCCGGACGCCCCCGCGCTGGTGGTGTCCACCCCGGGCGCCGAGCCGGTCGCGGAGGGGCCCGGATATGCCGCCGGGCTGCTGCTGGACGGCTGGGCGCTGCTCAGCCGCCCCGATCTGCGCGCCGGGGAGGAGGCGCTGCGCCGCTGGCTGACGGCGGCCTCGCTGGTCCGCGGCCAGGAGGCGGGCGGCACGGTCGCGGTGATCGCGGAGCCGACGCTGCGGCCGGTCCAGGCGCTGGTGCGCTGGGATCCGGTGGGCCACGCCGTCCGCGAGCTGGCGGAGCGGGCCGAGCTGGGCTTCCCGCCGGTCTCCCGGATGGCGGCGGTCGCCGGCCGCCCCGATGACGTCGCCGCGCTGTTGCAGAGCGCCGAACTCCCGCCGGGTGCCGAGGTGTTGGGTCCGGTGCCGCTCCCGGTCGCCGACCCCGGGCGGCCGCGCCGTCCCGGTGATCCGCCGCCGGGCGAGAGCTGGGAGCGGGCGCTGGTCCGCGTCCGGCCCGGTCAGGGCGCGGCGCTGGCGGCGGCCCTGAAGGCGGCCCGCGCGGCCCGCCTGGTCAAGCGGGAGGGGGAGGCGGTCCGGGTCCGGATCGACCCGCCCGACCTGGGGTGACCGCGGCCCGGCGGCCCGGCCCCGGCCGTCGTTCCCGGTCCGCCGCGGCCCCGGCCCGCGGGCGCGTGGCGCTCGGGGCCCGCACCGGGCGCCCGTCGGCCGGAAGAGCGCGGCGTCAGCCGTTGCGCGGTGCGGGGAACGCGCCGGTCCGGGGCTCCTCGCGGGGGCCGGGGGCGGGCTGCGCCGGCATCTGGCGGGCCGCGGGCACCGACGGTGTACCGGACAGGCCCGCCGCGACGGCCACCGCGCGGGAGGTGGTCGCCTCGGGGGAGTGGTGTGCGGCGTCGGCGCCCTCGGCGGTGTGCTGTGCGGCCCGGCGGCCGCCGTAACGGCGGTGCACCGCCTGCTTGGTGACGCCGAGCGCGGAGCCCACCGCGTCCCAGGAGAAGCCCAGTGAGCGGTCGAAGTCGACGGCGGCCGTGACGAGCGTTTCGACGCTGTCGCGCAGCTCCTGGGCGAGGCGGACCGTGGGGGCGGGCGCCCGTCCGTAGACGACGAACCCGGCGGAGGGGCCGGTGCGGCGCGGCCGGTAGACGTTGCCGAGCTGGGCGGTCAGGGTGCGCAACGCGTCCACCTGCCGGCGTACCCGCTCGATGTCGCGTACCAGGAGATGCAGGCTGGCGCGCGCCTGGGCGTCGTGGGTTGCGTGGTCGGCCATGTGAAAGCCTCTCGAACCGGCGTGGAAAGGGAAAATAACGACGGTGGGCCGCACCTGCGACCCGGGGGATGGTCAATGCTGTTTGACCAACGCGGCAGCGGCGCCTCTGGTCACGGTGTGGGGGCGTAACGGCTCGTCAGTGCGGCGCGGCGTGCCCCGCACGCCCCCGGCCGGACGCGCGCGGCACCGGTTCGCCGCCCGGCGACGCGGGTACGGGGACGCCCGGCGCCGGTCAGGGCCCCGCGCACCCGGTGGACAGCGCACCCGGTGGACAGGGCACCCGGCCGTAGACTGGTGCGCCGTTCCGCAGCGTGTGAGAGGTAGTGCGCCACCCATGAGGCTCGTCTTCGCCGGTACCCCCGAGGTCGCCGTACCTGCCCTGGATGCCCTGATCGCCTCGGACCAGCATGAGGTGGTGGCCGTGGTGACCCGGCCGGACGCCCCGGCCGGCCGCGGCCGGCGGCTGGTCGCGAGCCCGGTCGCCGAGCGGGCCGAAGAGGCGGGCATCGAGGTGCTCAAGCCCGCGAAGCCCGGCGACCCCGGATTCCTCGCCCGGCTGCGGGAGATCGCCCCCGACTGCTGCCCGGTCGTCGCCTACGGCGCGCTGCTGCCGCAGTCGGCGCTCGACGTCCCCGCCAAGGGCTGGGTCAACCTCCACTTCTCGCTGCTCCCGGCCTGGCGGGGCGCCGCTCCCGTGCAGCATGCGGTGCTCGCCGGGGACGAGGTCACCGGCGCCTCCACCTTCCAGATCGAGCGGGGGCTGGACTCCGGCCCGGTCTTCGGGGTGCTCACCGAGGAGATCCGCCCCACGGACACCGCCGGTGACCTGCTGACCCGGCTCGCCTTCGCCGGTGCCGGGCTGCTCGCCGCAACGATGGACGGCATCCAGGACGGCACCCTGCACGCCGTCGCGCAGCCCGCCGAGGGCGTCTCGCTCGCCCCGAAGATCGAGGTCGAGGACGCCCGGGTGGACTGGTCGGCGCCCGCGCTGCGGGTGGAGCGGGTGGTGCGCGGCTGCGCGCCGTCCCCCGGCGCCTGGACGCTGTTCCGGGGCGAGCGCCTGAAGCTGATGGCCACCGCGTCCGCCGGCCCGGACGCCGGTCTGCACCTCGCCCCCGGCGAACTCGCCGTCACCAAGAAGGCCGTGTACGTCGGCACCGGCAGCCACGCCGTCGAGCTGCTGTGGGTCCAGCCGCAGGGCAAGAAGCCGATGAAGGGCGCCGACTGGGCGCGCGGCGTCCGCATCGAGGCGGGCGAAGTGATCGGGGAGTAGCGCGGCCCGGGGGACGGCGGCCGGTGGCCCGCCGACGGCCGCCGGCCGCTGCCGCCCCGGGCTCCCGGCACCGCGCGTACGCTGGTCACACACCCTTTTCCGCTCGCCTCTTCCTTCTCGTATCCGGAGCACCTTTCGTGAGCCAGCAGCCGCATCGCCGTCCCGGCAAGCCCTACCGCCGTCCGCAGAAGGACCCGGTCCGGATCCTCGCGTTCGAGGCGCTGCGGGCCGTCGACGAGCGGGACGCCTACGCCAACCTCGTGCTGCCGCCGCTGCTGCGCAAGGCGCGCGAGACGCCGGACTTCGACAGCCGGGACGCGGCGCTCGCCACCGAGCTGGTCTACGGCACGCTGCGCCGCCAGGGCACCTACGACGCGATCGTCGCGCAGTGCGTGGACCGCCCGCTGCGCGAGGTCGACCCGCCGGTGCTGGACGTCCTCACCCTCGGCGCGCACCAGCTGCTCGGCACCCGTATCCCCACCCACGCGGCGGTCAGCGCCAGCGTCGAACTGGCCCGGGTGGTGCTCGGCGACGGCCGCGCGAAGTTCGTCAACGCGGTGCTGCGCAAGGTCGCGGCGCACGACATGGACACCTGGCTGGAGCGGATCGCCCCCGCCTACGACGAGGACGCCGAGGAACACCTCGGCCTGGTCCACGCCCACCCCCGCTGGATCGTCTCCGCCCTGTGGGACGCGCTCGGCGGCGGCCGCGCGGGCATCGAGGACCTGCTGGAGGCCGACAACGAACGGCCCGAGGTGACGCTGGTCGCCCGTCCCGGCCGCTCCACCGCCGAGGAGCTGCTGACCGCCGTGGGCGAGGACCGCGCGCTGCCCGGCCGCTGGTCGCCGTACGCGGTCCGGCTGGCCGAGGGCGGCGAGCCGGGGGCGCTGGACGCGGTGCGCGAGGGCCGCGCCGGGGTGCAGGACGAGGGCAGTCAGCTGGTCGCGCTGGCGCTGGCCCACGCGCCCGTCGAGGGCGACGACCGGCGCTGGCTGGACGGCTGCGCGGGCCCCGGCGGAAAGGCCGCGCTGTTGGCGGCGCTGGCGGCGGAGCGCGGGGCGGCGCTGCTCGCCTCCGAGAAGCAGCCGCACCGCGCCGGTCTGGTGGCCCGCGCCCTGGACGGCAACCCGGGCCCGTACGCGGTGATCGCCGCCGACGGCACCCGCCCCGCGTGGCGGCCCGGCTCCTTCGACCGGGTGCTGGTCGACGTGCCGTGCACCGGTCTTGGCGCGCTGCGCCGCCGCCCCGAGGCCCGCTGGCGCCGCCGCCCGGAGGACCTGGACGGCTTCGCGCCGCTCCAGCGGGATCTGCTCCGCCAGGCGCTGGCCGCCGTCCGGGTCGGGGGCGTCGTCGGTTACGCGACCTGCTCCCCGCACCTCGCCGAGACCCGCGCCGTCGTCGACGACGTCCTCAAGGGCCGCGGCGGCGTCCCCGCCGACGCCGAGTGGATCGACGCCCGCCCGCTGATGTCCGGCGTCCCGGCGCTGGGCGACGGCCCCGACGTCCAGCTGTGGCCGCATCTGCACGGCACGGACGCGATGTACCTGGCGCTGTTGCGGCGTACCGCCTGAGCGGGGCGCCGCCCGGAAAAGCCCGCGGCCGGCGGCCGCCGTGGCCGGTACCCGGTCCCGGGGGCGTATAACCAACACACACGCCCCCACACTTACACTCAGAGGCGGAGACGGAGTGTGTGTGTGAGTCTCTG
>NZ_JBHYGX010000009.1:18279-85481 GCF_042739975.1 Streptomyces sp. NPDC059080 | reverse complement strand
CCCCGCCGCCCCCGCGCCGCCCCGCGGCGGCGCCCGCGCCCGCCCCGCGCCTGGGCGCGGGGGGGCCCCCCCCCCCCGGCCGCTCGCCGCCCGCTTCGCCGATCGCGGGTGCCGCGTGCTCAGACCGCCGGGGCCGGGTACGTCGGGTACTCCACGCCGGAGACGTACTGCACGACGCGGATGACCTGGCAGGAGTAGCCGAACTCGTTGTCGTACCAGAGGTAGAGGATCGCGTTGTCGCCCTCGACCTTGGTGGCACCGGCGTCGACGATCGAGGCGTGGCGCGAGCCGATGAAGTCGTTGGAGACGGCGTCGGGGGCGCTGGTGAAGTCGATCTGACGCTTCAGCGGGGAGGTCAGGGACACCTCGCGGAGGTGGTCGAGGACCTCCTCGCGGGTGGTCTCGCGGGCCAGCTGGAGGTTGAGGATCGCGATGGAGACATCCGGCACGGGCACCCGGATCGAGCTGCCGGTGATCTTCGCCTTCAGGTCGGGCAGCGCCTTGGCGACGGCGGAGGCGGCGCCCGTCTCCGTGATCACCATGTTGAGCGGCGCCGAACGGCCGCGCCGCTCCGACTTGTGGTAGTTGTCCAGCAGGTTCTGGTCGTTGGTGAACGAGTGGACGGTCTCGACGTGGCCGCGCACGACGCCGTACTCGTCCTCCATCGCCTTCAGCGGCGGGACGATCGCGTTGGTGGTGCAGGAGGCGCAGGACAGGATCTGCTCGTCCGGCTTGATCATGTCGTGGTTGACGCCGTGGACGATGTTCGGGACGTCGCCCTTGCCCGGGGCGGTCAGGACGACCTTGTCGACACCGGGGCGCAGGTGCTTCGACAGCCCCTCGCGGTCGCGCCACTTGCCGGTGTTGTCGATGAGGATGGCGTCCTTGATGCCGTACGCGGTGTAGTCGATCTCGGACGGGTCGTTCGCGTAGATCACCTTGATCTCGTTGCCGTTGGCGACGATGGTGCTGTTCGCCTCGTCAACGGTGATCGTGCCCTGGAACTGACCGTGGATGGAGTCGCGCCGCAGCAGCGAGGCGCGCTTGACCAGGTCGTCGGCGCCGCCGCCGCGCACGACGATGGCGCGCAGCCGCAGACCGTTGCCGGAACCGGCCTTCTCGATGAGCAGCCGGGCGACGAGGCGGCCGATGCGGCCGAAGCCGTACAGGACGACGTCCCGGCCCTGGCGGCACTCGATCTTGTTGGCGCCGGTGGCGCCGGCGACGGCCTCGGCGGTGAACTCCTCGACGCTCAGGCCGCGTTCGTCGGCCTTGTACGTCGCGGCGAGCATGCCGAGGTCGATCTGGGAGGGGCCGAGGTCGAGCGTGGTGAGCGCCTGGAGGAACGGCAGGGTGTCGGTGACCGACAGCTCCTCACCGGCGATCTGCCGGGCGAAGCGGTGGGTCTTGAGGATGCTGACCACCGACTTGTTCACCAAGGAGCGGCTGTGCAGCAGGACGGTCACGTCCCGCTCGCGGTGCAGCTTCCCGATGATCGGGATCATCGACTCCGCGATCTCCTCGCGGTTCTTCCAGTTGGTGAACGAGTCGTCGTTGACAGTCACAGGCTTATCTCTCGATCGAGCTAGGCGGTGCTCATATGCTAACCCGACGCAATGTCGATACTCCGGCCGGTGTCCGAGGGGGAGCGCGGGAAGCGGGCCCGGCTTCCCGGGCCGCGCCCCCCGCCCGCGGCTCTTCCCGGACGGCCCCGGGGCCACCCCGCGAACGCCCCGGGAAAGGCAGGCCATACTGGTCACATGGCCTTGATCAACCCCAGCATCCTGTCCGCGGACTTCTCCCGGCTCGCCGAGGAGGCGCGTGCCGTCGAGGGCGCCGACTGGCTCCATGTCGACGTGATGGACAACCACTTCGTGCCCAATCTCACGCTCGGGGTGCCGGTCGTCGAGTCGCTGAGCAAGGCGACGGACACCCCGCTCGACCTCCATCTGATGATCGAGGACCCGGACCGGTGGGCGCCGCAGTACGTGGAGGCGGGCGCGGGCTCGGTGACGTTCCACGCGGAGGCGGCGGCCGCCCCCGTACGGCTGGCGCGGGAAATCCGGGCGCAGGGCGCGCGGGCGTCCATGGCCCTCAAGCCGGCCACGCCCATCGAGCCGTACGAGGACCTGCTGCCCGAGCTGGACATGGTCCTGATCATGACCGTGGAGCCCGGCTTCGGCGGGCAGGCGTTCCTCGACATCATGCTGCCGAAGATCCGCCGCACCCGTGAGCTGATCTCCCGGCACGGGCTCCAGATGTGGCTCCAGGTCGACGGCGGGGTGTCGGCGGCCACCATCGAACGGTGCGCCGAGGCCGGCGCCGACGTCTTCGTCGCCGGATCCGCCGTCTACGGTGCCGACGACCCCGCCAAGGCCGTCCGTGAGCTGCGGGAGCAGGCCGTGGCCGCGACCCCGGCGGGCTGGGGCTGCGCCCACTGATCCCGGGCGGCGGGGCGAACTCCGGCCCGCCGCCACTCCTTTCCTCCTCGCGCCGCCCCCGGTTGTCCGCGCCGCCATCGGCCGTTCACGGCCCCGGGGTGGTGGTGGTCCCCGTCCGCCCCGGGTTTCTGCAAGGATGAGCAGAGACTCGATCAGATGCGCAGCAGGGGAGATTTTCGTGGTAGCCAGCCGCCCGCAGTCCGGTATGGGCCCCGCCGAGCTGGTGCAGGCCGCGGCCATGGCCCGCCGTTTCTATCTGGAGGGCAAGTCCAAAATCCAGATCGCCGAGGAGTTCGGCGTCAGCCGCTTCAAGGTCGCCCGGGTGCTGGAGACGGCGCTGGAACGTGATCTCGTACGGATCGAGATCCGGGTGCCGTCCGAGCTGGACGCCGAACGCTCCGACGCGCTGCGCGCCCGCTACGGCCTGCGGCACGCCGTCGTCGTCGAGTCCCCGGCCGACGCCTCCGAGGAGGCCGCCGACCCGGAGAACCTCGGCGAGGTCGCCGCCGACCTCCTCGGCGAGCTGGTCACCGAGGGCGATGTGCTCGGCCTTGCCTGGGGCCGCTCCACCATCCACATGGCGGCGGCGCTGCACCGCCTCCCGCCGTGCACCGTCGTCCAGCTCACCGGGGTCTACGACGCGGGGACCGCCGACCGCGGCTCCGTCGAGGCCGTCCGCCGGGCCGCCGACGTCTCCGGCGGCGAGGCGCACCCGATCTACGCGCCGATGCTGCTGCCGGACCCGGCGACCGCCGCCGCGCTGCGCGGCCAGACCGGCATCGCCCGCGCCTTCGACTACTTCGACAAGGTCACCGTCGCCTGCGTCTCCATCGGCTCCTGGGAGCCCGGCGTCTCCACCGTCTACGACATGCTGAGCGACGACGAGCGCGCGCACTACGCCTCGCTGGGCGCCGCCGCCGAGATGTCCGCGCACCTCTTCGACACCGAGGGCCGCCGCATCGGCCGGGATCTGGGCGAGCGGTGCATCACGGTCGAGGCGGACCGGCTGCGCCGCATCCCCGAGGTCGTCGCCATCGCGGGCGGCCGCCGCAAGGCCGCCGCGATCGGCGCGGTGCTCCGCTCCGGCCTGGTCACCAGCCTGGTCACGGACACCGCCGCCGCCGATCACCTGCTGCTGGAGACGGGTCCGGGCCCGCGCCCGGCGCTGGAGCGTACGGATCCGGACGGGGCCTGAGGGTCGCGCGGGGCCGCGCCGGGCAGCGGTAGCGGGCCCCGCACCGGGCCGGGACCGGACCGGCGCGCACCCGCGCGCACCACCCGCCCCGCCGCACCCCGCACCGCAGCGGCGGAACCGGCCCGGCGGCCCGGCGTCCGCTGTGACAGCATCGGCGCCATGAAGATCCGCTTCTCCCTCCGCCCGGCCACCACTGCCCTCGCGGCGCTGCTCTCCGGGCTGCTGCTGGTCCTCACCGGATGCGGTCCGGGCCACGGCTCCGCCGCCTCCCCGGGCCCCGCCACCCACACCGCTGCCTCCCGTCCGGCCGGTGCCCCCGGCTGGGCGCACGGGATGGCGACGGTTGCGGAGCGGGAGCTGCCGCGCGAGGCCCGCGAGACGCTGCGGCTGATCGACGCCGAAGGCCCGTACCCGTACCGCAAGGACGGGACCGTCTTCGGCAACTACGAGAAGCGGCTGCCGGGGCAGGCCCGCGGCTATTACCACGAGTTCACCGTCCCCACCCCGGGCGCCCGGGACCGCGGTGCCCGCCGTCTGATCACCGGTGACCACCACGAGACCTACTACACCGCCGACCACTACCGGACCTTCAAGGCGGTGCTGCGATGACCACCCCCGTGCCCCGGCCGCTGGCGGCGGTCCTCGGCGGGAGCACACCGCCCGGCGTGCTGTCCTGGCCCGCCGGGCGCCCGGCGGCCGATGCGCTCGCCGCGGCCACCGACGCCGGTTGGCAGGGCGCCGACCTCGATCTTTCCGACGTCCGGGACAAGGCGGCCTTCCTCGGCCGTTGCGCCCGTGCGCTGCGCTTTCCCGACTGGTTCGGGCACAACTGGGACGCGCTCGCCGACTGTCTGACCGATCTGTCGTGGTGCCCGGCCGCCCGCGGACGGCTGCTGGTGATCACCGGCTGGCAGGAGTTCGCCGTGGCCGCGCCCGAGGACTGGCATGTCGTCGAGAACGTCATCGCCGACGCGGTGGCCTACTGGCGCGACACCGACACCGGCCTCGCCGTGATCCTCGCGCGGGGCCCGGCCCGGCCCGCCGCCGACTGACCCGGGCCGCCGTTCGTCACTTCGCACAGCCCGGCCCGGCGGCTCGTCGGATGATCGCATCACCGCAGGTGGCGGCCCGTATCCTGGCGGTATGCGATTCCTGAACCCGAAGAACGGCGCCCTCGAAGAGTGTTCTTCGGTGCCGTACGACCTGACGTACGACGATGTGTTCATGGTGCCCGGCCGCTCGGCCGTCGGCTCCCGGCAGGGCGTGGACCTCGCCTCGCAGGACGGCAGCGGCACCACGATCCCGCTGGTGGTCGCCAACATGACCGCCATCGCCGGCCGCCGGATGGCCGAGACCGTGGCCCGCCGCGGCGGCCTCGTCGTCATCCCGCAGGACATCCCGATCGAGGTCGTCACCGACGTCGTCACCTGGATAAAGCGCCGCCACCTCGTCCTGGACACCCCGATCGTGCTGTCACCCGTCGCGACCGTCGCCGACGCGCTGGCGCTGCTGCCCAAGCGGGCGCACGGCGCGGGCATCGTCGTCGAGGGCGGCCGCCCGCTCGGCGTGGTGACCGAGCACGACCTCGCCGGGGTCGACCGCTTCACGCAGGTCGCCGAGGTCATGTCGAGGGATCTGCTGGTCCTGGACGCCGACATCGACCCGCGGGAGGCGTTCAACCGCCTGGACGCCGCCCACCGCAAGCTGGCGCCCGCGGTCGACGAGGACGGCATGCTGGTCGGCATCCTCACCCGCAAGGGCGCGCTCCGCGCCACCCTCTACACCCCCGCCACCGACCGCGAGGGGCGGCTGCGGATCGCGGCCGCCGTCGGCATCAACGGCGATGTGGCCGGTAAGGCGAAGGCACTGCTCGACGCCGGAGTGGACACCCTTGTTGTGGACACCGCGCACGGTCACCAGGAGTCCATGATCAGCGCGGTCAAGGCCGTCCGGGCGCTGGACCCCCAGGTCCCGATCGTGGCCGGGAACATCGTCGCCGCCGCGGGCGTCCGCGATCTGATCGAGGCCGGGGCGGACATCATCAAGGTCGGCGTCGGACCGGGCGCGATGTGCACCACCCGGATGATGACCGGCGTGGGCCGCCCGCAGTTCTCCGCGGTGCTGGAGTGCGCCGCCGAGGCGAAGAAGTACGGCAAGCACGTCTGGGCCGACGGCGGTGTGCGCCACCCGCGCGACGTGGCGATGGCGCTGGCCGCGGGCGCCTCCAACGTCATGGTCGGCTCGTGGTTCGCCGGGACCCTGGAGTCGCCCGGCGACCTCCAGCACACCGCCGACGGCCGTCCGTACAAGGAGAGCTTCGGCATGGCCTCGGCCCGCGCGGTGCGCAACCGCACCAGCGAGGAGTCGGCGTACGACCGGGCCCGTAAGGCGCTCTTCGAGGAGGGCATCTCCACCTCGCGGATGTTCGTCGACCCGGCGCGCCCCGGCGTCGAGGACCTCATCGACTCGATCATCGCGGGCGTCCGCAGCTCCTGCACCTACGCGGGCGCCGCCTCGCTCGCCGAGTTCGCCGAGAAGGCCGTGGTCGGTGTGCAGAGCGCCGCCGGTTACGCCGAGGGCAAGCCGCTCCACGACAGCTGGAGCTGATCTCCGTACGCCCCGCAGGGGCCCGCGCCGAAACGCTTCGGCACGGGCCCCTGCGGCGTTCCCGCAGCTCCCGCCGGAGCGCGGGGCGGGGTGGGGCGCCCGTACGATCGGGTGGTGGGCGCGCAACGAACCACCGGGGCCCGCCACGGCGCGCAACGTTCCGCCGTGGTTGCGCAAGGAACCTGCATTACGGCAGGTCAGGGCCGGGCCGTAAGGTCAAGCGCTGTACGTGGAGTGGCGGGGACCGCCTGCTCGGCGGTCTCCTGCTGCGGGTGCGTTCCGCCTGCCCGCACGCCGACCGCCGCCGGTCACCGTCCCCCGTTCCCCGACCGGCAGCGATGAAGGAGCCACCCCAGTGTTGGAGCACGGCGCAGCCCCGCCCCCCGGGGGCAGCGGCCCCCGGCCCCCGTTCGCGGGGGGCCTCGGCACCCGGTTGATGCGGCGCAAGCCCGTCGAACGGCTCATCGCCGAGGGCGGCAGGGGCGAGGGCGGCTCGCTGCGACGCTCGATGGGCATGTGGCAGCTGACGATGATCAGCATCGGCGCCACCCTCGGCACCGGCATCTTCGTCGTCCTCGGCGAGGCGGTGCCCGACGCCGGACCGGCCGTGATCCTCTCCTTCGTCATCGCGGGCATCACCGCCCTCTTCTCGGCGCTCTCCTACGCGGAGCTGGCCGGGACCATCCCGGTCTCCGGCTCGTCCTACTCGTACGCCTACGCCACCCTCGGCGAGCTGGTCGCCTGGGTCTGCGGCTGGTGTCTGATCCTGGAGTACGGCGTCTCCGTCGCGGCGGTCGCGGTGGGCTGGGGGCAGTACCTCAACGAGCTGCTGTCCGGGACGATCGGCGTCACCCTCCCCGCCGCGCTCTCCCAGCCGCCCGGCAGCGGCGGCATCTTCAATCTCCCGGCGCTGCTCGTCGTGATGCTCGCCATGGTCTTCCTGCTGGGCGGCGCCAAGGAGAGCGCCCGCGTCAACACGATCATGGTCACCGTCAAGATCATCGCGCTGCTGCTCTTCTGCGGGGTCGCGCTCCAGGGCGTGAAGTCCGGCAACTACCAGAACTTCATGCCGATGGGCATGGCGGGCGTCAGCGCCGCCGGTGCCACCCTCTTCTTCTCCTACATCGGCTTCGACGCCGCCTCCACCGCCGGTGAGGAGGCCCGCGACCCGCAGCGCGACCTGCCGCGCGCGATCATGCTGTCGCTGCTCATCGTCACCACGCTGTACTGCCTGGTCGCCGCCGTCGCGGTGGGTGCGCTGCCCTGGCAGCGGTTCAAGGGGTCGGAGGCGGCGCTCGCCGGGATCCTCAAGGAGGTCACCGGCCAGGACATCTGGGCCGTGCTGCTGGCCGCCGGTGCCGTCGTCGCCATCGCCAGCGTCGTACTGACCGTGCTCTACGGGCAGACCCGCATCCTCTTCGCGATGTCCCGCGACGGGCTGGTGCCCCGGGTGTTCGCCAAGGTGCACCCGAAGTCCGGCGCACCGCGCGCCAACACCGTCATCGTCGCGCTGTTCTGCGGGGTACTCGCCGCCGCCGTGCCGCTCGGTCAGCTCGCGGACGCCACCAGCATCGGCACGCTCTTCGCCTTCGCCCTCGTCAATGTCGCGGTGATCGTGCTGCGCCGGACCCGCCCCGATATGCACCGCACGTTCCGCACCCCGCTCTCGCCGCTCTTCCCGGCGATCGGCTTCGTGCTGTGCGCCTACATGATGGGCAGCCTGTCCCCGGTGACCTGGGCGGTTTTCGGAATCTGGATGGCCGTCGGCCTTGTGGTCTACTTCGGGTACGGCATGCGCCGCTCCCGGCTGGCCCCGTCAGAGAAGTGATCCGCCCGCAGTGCGACTGAACGACCTCGACGAACGCATCGTCCACGCCCTCGCCGAGGACGCCCGGCGCAGCTACGCCGACATCGGCCAGCAGGTCGGGCTCTCCGCCCCGGCCGTCAAACGCCGGGTGGACCGGCTGCGCGCCGAGGGGGCCATCACCGGCTTCACGGTGCGCGTCGACCCGGCGGCGCTGGGCTGGGAGACCGAGGGCTACATCGAGCTGTACTGCAGCCGCAACACCTCGCCCGAGGCGATCCACCGCGGTCTGTCGCGCTACCCGGAAGTGGCGTCCGCCTCCACCGTCACCGGTGAGGCGGACGCCCTCGTCCAGGTCTTCGCCTCCGATATGCGCCACTTCGAACGGGTTCTGGAACGCATCGCGGGCGAACCGTTCGTGGAACGCACCAAGTCCGTCCTCGTCCTCTCCCCGCTGCTGCGACGGTTCGGCTCGGGGTCGCCGGGCTGAGGGGGCGGCCCACCGCGGCGCCCGTCGCGACGGCCCGGCGCCCGCCACCCCTCCGCGCGCCCCTCTCCACAGCCCTCGCCGGACCCCGCGAACTCCCCGGAACCGCCCCCGCAACGAATCGCCGCCGCGCCCCCGATACGCGCAACAAATCGCTCGCCGGGACGCAACGGAGGCGCCTTGTCGCAGGTCAGCGCGGGCCCGTACGGTCATTGCGTCCCACCACGAACCGTCCGCCGAGGGGTCCCATGTCGTCGCTGCGCACCGCCCTGTTCCAGAGTTCGGGCAGGCCCGGCGACCCGGCGCACAACCTGGCGCTCCTGGAGGCGGCCGCCCGTGACGCGGCCGCCTCCGGCGCCGGACTGCTGGTCACCTCCGAGCTGTTCCTCACCGGCTACGCCATCGGCGACGACGTCCGCCGCCTCGCCGAGACCGCCGACGGGCCCGCCGCCCGCCGGGTCTCCGAGATCGCCGCGGAACACCGCATCGCCCTCGCCCACGGCTACCCGGAGCGCGCCCCCGAGGGCCCCGAGGTCTACAACTCGGTGCAGCTCACCGGCCCCGACGGCACCCGGCTCGCCACCTACCGCAAGACCCACCTCTTCGGCGACTTCGAGCGTGAGCACTTCACGCCGGGCACCGAACCGGTCGTCCAGGCGGAGCTGGACGGCCTCCGGATCGGCCTGCTGATCTGCTACGACGTGGAGTTCCCGGAGAACGTCCGGGCGCACGCGCTGGCCGGTACCGATCTGTTGCTGGTGCCCACCGCCCAGATGCACCCCTTCCAGTTCGTCGCCGAATCCGTCATCCCGGTGCGCGCCTTCGAGAGCCAGCTGTACGTCGCGTACGTCAACCGCACCGGCCCCGAGGGCGCGTTCGAGTTCGTCGGTCTGAGCGCTCTGGCCGGGCCCGACGGCATCGTCCGTACCCGCGCCGGACGCGGTGAACAGCTGGTCACCGCCGAGGTCGACCCCGCCTTCCTGCGGGCGTCCCGGGACGGCAACCCCTACCTCGCCGACCGGCGCCCGGGGCTCTACGGCGCCCTCGGCTGACGCCGCCCCACCCGCACCGGGCGCCCGCGCCCGTCCCTTCCGCACCCCGTTCCACCCCGCCCTGCAAGGAGCCGTACCCGATGACGTCCACGGTGCCCACCGCCGCCCACCACGCGGACACCCAGCCGCCGATCACCATGTTCGGCCCGGACTTCCCGTACGCGTACGACGACTTCCTTGCGCACCCGGCGGGCCTCGGCCAGGTGCCGGCGACCGAGCACGGCAAGGAGGTCGCCGTCATCGGCGGCGGTCTCTCCGGCATCGTCACCGCCTACGAGCTGATGAAGATGGGCCTCAAGCCCGTCGTCTACGAGGCGGACGAGATCGGCGGACGCCTGCGGACCGTCGGCTTCGAGGGCTGCGACTCCTCGCTGACCGCCGAGATGGGCGCGATGCGCTTCCCGCCGTCGTCCACCGCGCTCCAGCACTACATCGACCTGGTGGGCCTGACGACCACGCCGTTCCCCAACCCGCTGGCGCCGGACACGCCCTCCACCGTCGTCGACCTCAAGGGCGAGTCGCACTACGCCCGTACCGTCGAGGACCTGCCCGAGGTCTACCACCAGGTCATGGACGCCTGGAACGCCTGCCTGGAGGAGGGTGCCGACTTCTCCGGCATGAACCGCGCCCTCCGCGAGCGGGACGTGGAGCGCATCCGGGAGATCTGGTCCCGCCTCGTCGAGAAGCTCGACAACCAGACCTTCTACGGCTACCTCTGCGACTCCGAGGCGTTCCGGTCCTTCCGCCACCGGGAGATCTTCGGTCAGGTCGGCTTCGGCACCGGCGGCTGGGACACCGACTTTCCCAACTCCATCCTGGAGATCCTGCGGGTCGTCTACACCGAGGCCGACGACCACCACCGCGGCATCGTCGGCGGCAGCCAGCAGCTCCCGCTGCGCCTGTGGGAGCGCGAGCCGGGCAAGATCCTCCACTGGGCGCCGGGCACCTCCCTCGCCTCGTTGCACGGCGGCGCGCCCCGCCCGGCCGTGACCCGGCTGCACCGCACCGCCGGCAACCGCATCACCGTCACCGACGCCACCGGCGACATCCGCACGTACGAGGCGGCGGTCTTCACCGCGCAGTCCTGGATGCTGCTGTCGAAGATCGACTGCGATGACGCGCTGCTGCCCATCGACCACTGGACGGCGGTGGAGCGCACCCACTACATGGAGTCGTCCAAGCTGTTCGTCCCCGTGGACCGGCCGTTCTGGCGGGACAAGGACGAGGAGACGGGCCGGGACGTCATGTCGATGACGCTCACCGACCGGATGACCCGCGGCACCTACCTCCTCGACAACGGCCCGGACGAGCCCGCCGTCATCTGCCTCTCGTACACCTGGTGCGACGACAGCCTGAAGTGGCTGCCGCTGGACGCCAACGAGCGGATGGAGGTCATGCTGAAGTCGCTGGCCGAGATCTATCCGAAGGTCGACATCCGCAAGCACATCATCGGCAACCCGGTCACCGTCTCCTGGGAGAACGAGCCCTACTTCATGGGCGCGTTCAAGGCCAACCTGCCCGGCCACTACCGCTACCAGCGGCGCCTGTTCACCCACTTCATGCAGGACCGTCTGCCCGAGGACAAGCGGGGACTCTTCCTCGCGGGCGACGACATCTCCTGGACGGCGGGCTGGGCCGAGGGCGCCGTGCAGACCGCGCTGAACGCGGTGTGGGGCGTCATGCACCACTTCGGCGGCGCCACCGACGCCACCAACCCCGGCCCCGGCGACCTCTACGACGCCATCGCGCCGGTGGAACTCCCGGAGGACTGACGACCTCGCCGCGATGGCCGGCGGCATCGTAGAACTCTCAGGAACCCACCCTGATCCGCCCCGCCCGGACCGTCTGCCCAGCGGTCCGGGCGGTGGCGTCAGCCCAGCGGCGTCAGCAGACAGCGGCCCACCAGACCGGTGCCCGCGTCCAGCCGCTCGGCGCACTCCCGCGCGAACTCCGGCGCCCGCCGCGCGCCCCACAGCATCCGCGCCGCGGCCCACGCCCCCTCCTGCGCCCGCTCCAGACTCCACACACCGGCCAGATGCGCCAGCGGACCGGTGACGTCCAGCGCCTCGGGACCGGGCGCGAGATGCTCGCGGATGTGCTCCTCCAGACCGGTCAGCGCCGCGCCCAGCCGGTCGAAATCGCCCTCCAGCCGGGCCGGTTCACACCCCAGCGCCTGGCAGGCGTCGACCACCGCGCGCACCAGATCGTGCCCGACCTGCGCATTGAGCCCGGCCAGCGCGAACTGCAGCGGCCGCACACCCGGATGGTGCCGCAGCTGGAACAGCGGCCGCCAGCAGGCCGGGAGCGGCAGCCCGACGGCCGCCGCGTCCACCGCCGCCGCATACCGCCGCGCCAGCCGCAGCTCCAGCTCGCCCGCGTCCGCCGCCCCCAGGAACAGCCCCGCGCGGCCCGCCGCGTCCCCCTGTCGCGCCGCCGCAAGGCAGGCGCGGGTGAAGACGGCCACGCCGTCGCCGTCCGGCAGTGCGTCCGCCGACGCCCGCAGCCGGGCCCGGACGGCCGCCGGACCGCGGGTACCGCGCGCGGACGGGACGGCCGTGGCGCGTTGCTGAGTGGTCGTCATCGGCTCAGCGTGGCACCGTCCGGGGGAACAATGCGCAATCCTGTATGGCTTTGACCGGAACGGGGTAATTACCGGCGCGCCCTCTTGTGGCCGCGGTCGCTGCGGCGGGGAGGGTAACGGCCCTTGAGAACCGCATACTCCGGCGCGCGTGGACGCATCCCGCGCCAATGCGGCGCCGGACACCGGAGGTTGGCATGTTCCGACGGCGCGCCGCCGCCCTGACCGCCCCGCTTCTGGCCCTGGCCGCGACGCTCGTCGCGGCGGCCCCCGCACAGGCCGTACCGGCCGACAAACCGCAGGTACTGACGCGCTGGACGCAGACCGGACCGACGAGCTACACGCAGTGGGCGACCGCCCGCGCGCACCGGGCGAAGTGGTCCGCGTACGGCTTCGACTGGTCCACCGACTACTGCTCCTCCTCGCCCGACAATCCGTTCGGCTTCCCGTTCCGGATGTCCTGCGCCCACCACGACTTCGGCTACCGCAACTACAAGGCGGCCAAAACCTTCGCCGCGAACAAGCCCCGGCTCGACACCATGCTCCACGCGGACCTCCGCCGGGTGTGCACGCGCTACACCGGCGCCAAGAAGAAGTCCTGCGACGCGCTGGCGTGGACGTACTACGAGGCCGTGAAGAGGTTCGGCCGCTGATCCGCCACGGGCGGCCCGGGAGCGTTCCGGGCCGTCCGCGGCGCGCTGGACCGGCCGGGGGACACCCGGGCTCTTCCCACGGCCGGTTTGTCCAGAAGCGATCGTTCGACTATGAATCACCTCGGCTCTGTGACGTGCAGGGCGTCGCAGATGTGGAGAGTGATCATGGCTGGTTTCGGGTGGAAGCTGCACGGAGACGGGCGTCACCTGGAGCCGGGGGAGGTGGTCAAACCCGGGGAGCGCCTCACCTGGGGGCGGACGATCGGGCTCGGCGCGCAGCACGTCGTGTCGATGATCGGGGCGTGCTTCGTCGCGCCGGTGCTCATGGGGCTGGACCCGGGGCTCGCCCTCATGGCGTCCGGTGTGGCCACCATGCTCTTCATGCTCATGACGCGCGGCCGGATCCCCAGCTACCTCGGCTCCTCCCTCTCCTTCGTCGGCGTCTCCGCGGTCATCGCGGGCCAGGGCGGTGACGCGGGCACCCTCACCGGCGCGATGCTGGTGGTCGGCGCGTGCCTGGCCGGGTGCGGTATCGCCATCCACATCCTGGGCGCCCGCGTCATCCACGCGGTGCTGCCGCCGCCGGTGACCGGCGCGGTCGTCATGCTCATCGGCTTCAATCTCGCGCCCGTCACCGCCTCGACGTACTGGCCGCAGGACCAGTGGACGGCGCTGGCGACGATGCTCTTCACCGGCCTCGCGCTGGTCGCGCTGCGTGGGTTCTGGTCGCGGATCGCGATCTTCCTCGGGCTCCTCTTCGGCTATGCGCTGTCCTGGGTCCTGGACCGCACCGCCGGGCAGATCCACTCCGCCGACGGCTCCGGCAAGATCACCGACCACTGGCGCATCGACTTCTCCGGCGTCGCCAACGCCGACTGGATCGGCCTGCCGACCTTCCACGCCCCGAACTTCTCCGCGTCCGCGATCCTCGTCGCGCTGCCCGTCCTGGTGGCGCTGGTCGCCGAGAACGCCGGGCACGTCAAGGCGGTCGGGGAGATGACCGGCGATCCGCTGGACGACAAGATGGGCATGGCGATCGTCGCCGACGGCACGGCCACCGTCCTGTCCACGGCGGTCGGCGGCCCGGCCACCACCACCTACGCGGAGAACATCGGCGTGATGGCCGCGACCCGCGTCTACTCGACCGCCGCGTACACGGCGGCGGCGGTGTTCGCCCTGCTCTTCGGCCTGTGCCCGAAGTTCGGCGCGGTGGTCGCGGCGATCCCCGGCGGCGTCCTCGGCGGTATCACCGTCATTCTCTACGGCATGATCGGCCTGCTCGGCGCGCAGATCTGGATCCGTAACAAGGTCGACTTCACGGTGCCGCTGAACCTCATCCCGGCCGCGGCGGGCGTCGTCATCGCCATCGGCGGCGTCTCCCTGAAGATCAGCGACCACTTCGAGCTGGGCGGCATCGCCCTGGGCACGCTCATCGTCCTCACCGGCTACCACAGCCTGCGCTGGCTCTCCCGCACGGCGGGCCGGCGCGGCGCGCCGCTCCTCGACGCGGGGACCACGGAGTACGACGGGTCGGCGGGGAAGGACGACTGAGGCGGCGCCACCCGACGGGCGGGGCGGGCACGGGCGGGAGCCCGGTGTCCGCCCCGCCCGCTGTTGCGTCCGGGCCCGCGGCTTTCCCGTCCGGGCCCGCGACCGCCCCGGCCTGCGTCCGGCCCGGCCCGGCCTACGTCCTGCCCGGCCCGGCCCCGACCCGCGCCCCCCGACCCGCGTACGCCCCGCGCGAGCCCGCCCGTGCCGTACAACCGGAGCCCTTCTCCGGAACCGTTCAGATGTTTACGTCGCCCTAACCCGCACCGCACCGGGCCCTGGCCTGCCGCTCCGTAGCATCGGCAGCGTCAAGGGATTCCGGACCGGGTCCGGGCCCCGGACCCGGTGGGCGGGTCCGCGGGCGGCGGCCCGGTGCCCGGGAAACGTCTCCGGGAAAAGGGGGACCTCATGTCGGTGTCCACCGCGTACAGCACCTCCACCGCGACGGGCACACCGCACCGCATCCGGGCACGGAACGGGGGAACCGCACCACCGGACGCCGGCGGTCCGGCACCGCCCGACGCCGGCGGTCCGGCCGACTTCTTCACCTTCTCGTGCGACCGCGACCCCTCGCACCTCGCCGTCGAATGCGGCGCCGAGACCCTGACCTACCGCGAACTCGACCGGCGCGCCAACCGCCTCGCCCACCTGCTGCGCGACCGCGGCGCCGGGCCCGGCCGCCGCGTCGGCATCCTGCTGGAACGCTCCCCGGCCACCTACGTCACACTGCTCGCCGTCCTCAAGAGCGGCGCCTCCTACGTCCCGCTCGATGTGTCGTTCCCCGCCGACCGCCTGGCCTTCATCGCCACCGACTGCGGACTGCACGACCTGGTCACCACCGCGTCGCTGGACGACCGCACCCGGGAGCTGCCCTGCCCCGTGCTGGCACTGGACCGCGCCGCCGACGCCCTCGCCCGCGCCCCGGACACCAGGCCGGAGACCCCCGAGGACCCGTCCGACGAGTGCTACGTCATCTACACCTCCGGCACCACCGGCCGCCCCAAGGGCGTCGCCGTCTCCCGGGCGAACATCGTCGCCTTCCTGCGCGCCGCCGCCCCGCTCTACGGCGTCACCGACCACGACCGCGTCCACCAGGGCCTCTCCCTCGCCTTCGACTTCGCGCTGGAGGAGATCTGGCCCGCCTGGATGGCCGGGGCCACCCTCGTCGCCGGACCGGAGGAGGCCCGCCGCGCCGGACCGGAACTCACCGCCTTCCTCACCGAGCGCGCGATCACCGTGCTCTGCTGCGTCCCCACGCTGCTCACCACCCTCGACCCGGAGCTCCCGGCGCTGCGCACCCTCCTCGTCAGCGGGGAAGCCTGCCCGCCCGGACTCGTCCGCAGCTGGTCGCGGCCCGGCCGCCGCATCCTCAACGCGTACGGCCCCACCGAGACGACGGTGACGGCCACCTGCGCCGAACTCACCCCGGACCGGCCGGTCACCATCGGCACCCCGCTGCCCGGCTACCGCGTCTACCTCCTCGACGAGGCGCTGCGGCCCGTCGCGCGCGGCGAGAGCGGTGAGATCTGCATCGGCGGGCCGGGCGTCGCCCTCGGCTACGTCCGCCGCGCCGACCTCACCGAGGACCGCTTCCGGCCCAACCCGGTGACCCGCGACCGCGCCGAGGCGCCGCGCATCTACCGCACCGGCGACCGCGGCCGCATCACCCCGTCCGGGGAGATCGCGTACCTGGGCCGGATCGACAACCAGGTCAAGATCCGCGGCTACCGCGTCGAACTGGGCGAGATCGAAGAGGTGCTGCGGGAGGACGCCGCCGTCGAGAACGCCGTGGTCGTCCCGCGCGCCCGCGACGGCACCGCCCAGGACCTGACGGGCTATGTCACCCGGAGGCCCCCGGCGGGCACCGAGGATGACGACGCGCTGCGCGAGCGGTTGCACGGGGCACTCCGCCGCAAGCTGCCCGCGTACATGATCCCCACCTTCGTCGAGGTGCTGTCCGCGTTCCCGCTGCTCACCGCCGACAAGGTCGACCGCGCCGCCCTCCCGCCGCCCGCCTCCCCGCCGCTGGGCCGCCGCGCCCGGCCGCCCACCGCGCCCCGCACGCCCCTGGAACACCGCATGGCCGCGCTCTGGCAGGACGTCCTGGGTGGCGGCCCGATCTCCACCGACGACGACTTCTTCGGCGATCTGGGCGGCCACTCCATGACCGCCGCCCGGCTGATCTCCCGGATGCGGCAGGACCCGGACCTGCGCGGCCTCGCCATGGGCGACCTCTACGCCCACCCCACCGTGCGCGACCTCGCCGCGTACGCCACCGAGACGGCCGCCGCACCCGAGAAACCCGGGACACCGGACGGCCCGCCGCCCCCCGCCCCGCTGCGCCATTCCACCCTCCGGGTGCTGGCCTGCGGCCTCGCGCAGGTGGCCGGGCTCTACGTCTGGCTGCTGCTGCCCGCGCTCGCCGCGCTCGCCGCGCTGTACCGGCTCGGCGAGATCTGGGACCTGCCCCTCCGTGCGATCAAGACGGGCAGCGCCCTGGACACCATCGCGGGGCTGCCGCTGACCGACCTGATCCCCATGGAGGCGGGGTGGCTGGTGCTGAGCCTGCTGGTGGTGCCGATGGCCCTCAGCCGTCTGCTGATGGCGGGCGTCCGGCCGGGCCGGTATCCGCTGTGGGGCGTGGTCTATCTACGGTTCTGGCTGGCCCACAAGCTGCTGATCCTCTCGCCGCTGATCCTGCTGGCCGGTTCGCCGCTGCTGCCGCCGCTGCTGCGGCTGCTCGGCGCCCGCATCGGCCGCCACTGCCATCTGGGGACCGTCATCGCGCCGCCGTCGCTGGTGACGATCGGCGCGGGCACCAGCCTCGGCTACGGCGCCCGCATCGAGGCGCACACCGTCGAGGGCGGGTGGCTGCGGCTCGCCCCCGTCCGGATCGGCGCCGGATGCGGCATCGGCACCAACAGTGTGGTGCTGCCCGGCGCGGTCCTCGGCGACGGCGCCACGGTGGGGGAGCAGTCCCTCGTCCCCGAGGACACCGAGATCCCGGCCGGGGAACACCGGGCAGGCTCCCCGGCCACCCGGCAGGCCGCCCCGCCGCCCCTCCTGGCGGACCTCGGCGCCCGCCCGGACGACCGCCGCTGGCCGGTCCCGGTGCTGGCCGGGTTCGCGCTCGGCGCGGTGTTCCTGCTGCTCCTGCCGCTGCTGATCGTCGAGTGCGGCGCCTGGATCGTCCTCGCCACGGCCCACGGCGACGGCGTCGGCTGGGGCTGCCTCGCCGCCGCGGGGGCCGCGCCGCTGATGGTCCTCGCCAGCTGCGCCGCCGTCCTCGCCGTCAAGCGGGCCGTGATGCCCGTCGCCCGCCCCGGCGTCCACCCCGAGCGCAGTGCCTTCGGGCTCCGTAAGTGGCTGGGCGACGGCATGATGATGATGAGCCTGACCTTCACCCAGGCCCTGTACTCCACCCTCTACGTCATCCCGTTCCTGCGCGGTCTCGGTGCCCGCACCGGCCACCGGGCGGAGGTCGCCACGGTCACCTTCGTCGACCCCGACATGCTCCGGGTCGGCCCGCAGAGCTTCCTCGCCGACGTCAGCGTGGTGGGCCCGGCCGTCTTCCACCACGGGCACCTCGCCCTGGCCCCCGCGCGGGTGGGCCGCCGCAGCTTCGTCGGCAACGGCGCCCTGCTGCCCGGCTCGGGCCGGATGGGCGACAACAGCCTCCTCGGCGTCCACTCCGTGGCCCCCGCCGAACCGATCGCCCCCGAGACGACCTGGCTGGGCTCGCCCGCGATCTTCCTGCCGCGCCGCGAGGCCAGCCCCGGCTTCCCCGAGCGGCTGACCTACGCCCCGACCCGGGGCCGGGTGCTCGCCCGCCTCGCCGTCGAGTACTTCCGGGTGACGCTGCCGCCGGCCCTTGGCCTCCTCACCATCCTCGGCACCTCCTACGTCTCCCTCGCCCTCGCCGCGGCCCTCCCGCCGGTGGCGGTCTTCCTCCTCCTCCCCGTGGTGCTGATGGCGTCCTCGCTGTCCGGCGTCCTCGCCGCGGTGGCCGTCAAATGGCTGGTCGTCGGCGGGTACCGGCCCCGCGTCGAGCCGCTGTGGAGCATGTGGGTGCGCCGCACCGAACTGGTCACCGGCCTCTACGAGAACCTGGTCGTGCCGACCGCGATGAACTTCCTGCTCGGCACGCCCTGGGCGCCGCTGCTGCTGCGCCTCTTCGGCGCCCGGATGGGCCGCCGGGTGTGGCTGTCCACCACCTTCCTCACCGAATTCGACCTGGTGAACGTGGCGGACGACGCGGCTGTCGGCCAGTTCACCTCCCTGCAGACCCACCTCTTCGAGGACCGGGTGATGAAGATGTCCCGGGTCACCGTCGACCGTGGCGCGTCCGTGGGCATCCGCTCCGTCGTCCTCTACGACGCCCGCGTCGCCCGCGGCGCGTCCCTGGACGCCCTGTCGCTGGTGATGAAGGGCGAGGCGCTGCCCGAGGAGACCCGGTGGCGGGGTATCCCGGCCACCCTCCGCCCCGGCGCCCGGCCCGCCGATCCGCCCCGCACCCCCCGTGGAGCACGTCCATGAGCACCCTCACCACGCCCCCCTTGATCGCGTTCTCGCCGTCCGGTGCGGTGACCGGCCCGCACGTCGCCGGTGACCTGCCCGGCCCGCGCTCCGCTGAACTCCTCGCCCGCCAGGAGCGCTGGGAGTCCGCGGCCCGCGTCTACCCGCGCCATCTGCCGATCGCGCTCGCCGACGGCGACGGCCCCTACGTACGGGACGTCGACGGCAACGTCTTCATCGACTTCCTCGACGGCGCCGGGGTGCTGCCGCTCGGCCACAACCACCCCGAACTGCTGCGCGCCGCCGCCCGGCAACTCGGCGTCCTCACCCACGGCCTGGACTTCCCCACGCCCGTCAAGGACGCCTTCACCCAGGCCCAGCTGTCGATGCTGGCACCCGGGCTGCGCCACCGTACGAAGCTGCACTTCTGCGGTCCGACCGGCGCCAACGCCGTCGAGGCGGCCGTCAAGCTCTGCAAGATCGCCACCGGCCGGTCCGACGTCGTCACCTTCCAGGGCGCCTTCCACGGCACCACCTACGCCACGACGGCGCTCAGCGGCCCGGTGGCCCGGAAGGACGCCGAGCGCGGCGGCATGTCCGGCGTCCACTTCTTCCCGTACTGCGGCCCCGGCCGCTGCCCCGAGGGCCCGGGCCCCGACGGCTGCTCCCGGCACTGCGCCGACCAGCTGGAGCGCGCCCTGACCGACAGCACCAGCGGCGTTCCGCTGCCCGCGGCCGTCCTGATCGAACTGGTCCAGGGCGAGGGCGGCAGCGTCCCGGCCCGCACCGCGTTCGTCCGCCGGGTACGGGAGCTGACCCGCGCCCTGGGGATCCCGCTGATCGCCGACGAGGTGCAGACCGGCTGCGGCCGTACCGGCACCTGGTTCGCGTTCGAGCAGTACGGCATCGAACCCGACGTCATCGTGGCGTCGAAGGCCCTCAGCGGCATCGGCCTGCCGGTCGCCCTCATCCTCTACGACGCCGCACTCGACGTCTGGGAGCCGGGCGCGCACATCGGTACCTTCCGCGGTGACCAGCCGGCGTTCGCCGCGGGCGTGGAGACGGTCCGGATCATGCGGCGCGACGACGTGCTCGGCAACGTCCGGGCGCGGGGCCGTCAGTGCGCGGACCGGCTCGCGCCGCTCGCCGACCACCCCTGGGTCCGCGACGTCCGAGGCCGCGGCCTGATCCGCGGCATCGAACTCGCCGACCCGGCCGACGGGCGGCCCGCGACCGCGGCCGCGGCCGCCGTCCAGGCCCTCGCGCTGCGGCACGGCCTGATCGTCGAACTCGGCGGCCGCGACGACGCCGTCGTCCGTCTGCTGCCACCGCTCAACGTCACCGCCGAGGTCGTGGACACGGCGTGTGCGATCCTCCGCGACGCCGTCACCGTCGCCTGCCGCCCCCGCGCGGGCGCGGCATTCTGAACCGCCCTGGAAGGAGCCACCATGGCGCTCATCGTCCAGAAGTACGGCGGGACCTCGGTGGGGAGCCCGGAGCGCATCCGCCGCGTCGCCGCCCGCGTCGTCGCGGCGCGCCACGCGGGCCACGACGTCGTCGTGGTGGTCTCCGCCATGGGCGCCACCACCGAGGAACTGCTCCACCTGGCGGGCGAGGTGACCCCCGACCCCGTCCCCCGCGAACTCGACATGGTGCTGACGGCGGGCGAGCAGATCGCGAACGCGCTGACCGCGATGGCCGTCACCACGCTCGGCGTTCCGGCCCGCTCGTTCACCGGGCCGCAGGCCGGTGTCCTGACGACCACCGTCCACGGCGACGCCCGCATCGTCGCGGTCGAACCGCGCCGGGTGCGGCTGGCGCTCGACCGCGGGGAGATCCCGTTCGTCGCGGGATTCCAGGGCCGCTGCCGCGAGACCGGCGAGGTCACCACGCTGGGCCGCGGCGGCTCCGACACCACGGCCATCGCCCTTGCCGCGGCCCTCAAGGCCGACGTCTGCGAGATCTGCACCGACGTCGACGGCGTCTACACCGCCGACCCGCACACCGACCCGTCGGCCCGGCTGCTGCGCCACGTCACGTACGCGGCGATGCGGCGGCTGGCCGCCGACGGTGCCGAGGTGCTGGCGCTGCGCAGCGTGGAGTACGCGGCCCGGTACGGGGTGACCGTGCACGTCAGGTCGTCCTTCCACGACCGGCCCGGCACGGTGATGTCCGCGTCGCCGGTCCCCGCCGCGGTGGGCGCGTCCGGCCGGATCGGCCCGCGGACCGTGGTGGGCCGGGCGCCCGCCGGTCCGGCAGGTGGCGGCGCGGAGCCGCTGCCGGGTGTCCCGGCACGCAGCGGAGGCCGACGGTCCCCGGCCACCCGGTCCCTGGCCCCCGCGCACCCCAGTGGTGGCCGGAAGGCGGCCGGATGAACCGGACCCCGGCGGTCCGCGTCGTCGGCCGTGACCCGCTTCCCGGTACCGCGCCGCGCCCGGGCATCCCGGAGGTGTGGCTGCTGCCGGACGCCGCCGGATATCTCCGCGCCCGCGGCCCGGACGCGGCCGACACGGTTCTCGCCGCCGACGAACGCCGCCGCGCCGCCGCACTCCGTCCGGTCCGGGCCCGGACCCGCTACACCGCCGCCCATCTGCTGCTCCGCGAGCTGTTCGGCGCGTACCTGGGGTGCGACCCCGCCTCGGTGACCTTCGTACGGGAGCGGTGTCCGCACTGCGGCGCCCCGCACGGCAGGCCCCTGGTGGCGGACGCCCCGCTGTACTTCTCGCTCTCCCGGGGCGGCGGGCCCGTCCTCCTCGCCTTCGGGGACGCGCCGGTGGGAGTCGACGCGGAGGCGGTGCCGTCCGCGTCCGGCGCCGAGGAGGTCGTCCGGCTGCTGCACCCCGGAGAGCGCGCCGAGCTGGCGGCCCTGCCCGCGGCGGACCGCCCCGCCGCGTGCGCCCGCTGCTGGACCCGCAAGGAGGCGTACCTCAAGGGCGTCGGCGCCGGTTTCGTCTCCGGGCCCGCCGACGTGCGCGTCGGCGCGGGCCCGCGGCCGGTACGGAACGGCCCGTGGTGGGTGGTGGACCTGCCGCTCGCGGTGCGGGACGACGGGCCGGCGGCCGTCGCGGCCTGCGCGTACCGGGAGCGGGCGGCCGGGGTGGTCAGGTGGTGGCGGCGCCGAGGTCGCGGTGGATGACGCGGGACGCCGCCTCGATGGTGGCGATGCCGTAGTCCATGGTGCGGTTCCCACGGGTGAGGACGGCCAGGCTGTAGTCGTGGCCGCCGCCGGTGAACGCGGCGACGCTGTGCACCCGCCAGCCGTCGGTGGTCCGCGGCAGCCAGCCGTTCTTGACCTGCGCGGTGGCGTCGACCGGGTGCCCGGCGGGGGCGCCCCACCGCTGGTCGGGGGCGACGTCCCGCATCAGCCCGAGGGCGTAGGAGCGGGCGGCGGGCCCGAGGACCTCGTTGTCGTGGGTCAGCAGGCGCATCAGGGTGAGCTGGTCGTCGGCGGTGCTCTGGGTCAGGCCCCAGGACGGTCCGTCGCCCGGCACGGTGTGTGTCATCCCGGCCAGGGTGAGGAAGTGCTGGATGCCGTCGGGCCCGACCTGCCGCCACAGCTTGCTGGTGGCGGCGTTGTCCGACCGGGTGATCATCGCGGTGGCCAGGTGGCCCTCCCGGTCCGTGAGCGGCCGGTGCGCCTCCTGGGCCTGCCGCAGCAGCGCGCCGAGCACGGTCACCTTCACCACGCTCGCCGTGTCGAAGGCGGTATCGGCCCGGAACCGGCAGCTGGTCTGCGTGGACGCGTCGTAGAGGGCCAGGGCCGGGGTGTCCTCGCGCCCCTGGAACGCGCCGGCGATGTCCCGGGACAGCGTGGGGGCGAGGCCCGGCGTACCGGAGGTGCACACGACCCGCTCGCCGCCCACGGCGGCGGAACCGTGCCGCCCGCCGCCGGACGGGTAGGTCCCGGTGACGGCGAGGGCCGGGGCGGCGGCGCCGAGCGCGGTGAGCAGTACGCCGACGGCCACGGCGGCGGCCCGGGCGCGACGGGTGGGACGGGAGCGGGGCATGGGTGAGTCCTGTTCGCTGAGAAGCCGGGCACACCGCGATCCGAGCGGGGGGCCAGGAACCGGCGGCCGCACCAGCCGGACCGGCCCGGCGGACGGGGTGCCCGGGGGAGACGTCTGCCCGGAACACGCCGGGAGGCGGCGGATACCGGCGGTACGGACGGCGGGATGTGCGGACGGGCGTACGGACGGCCGTACGCGACCAGTCATGCCGACGATAAGGGGCATATGGGGCGATCGGTGCAGATCGGAGGGGTGATGTGCGACACCCGCCCGGTGGCGTGGGGTGTGGCGTTCGCCAAAACGGGGGGTGGGGCGGGGGTCGTCGGCGTACGGGCGAGGCGCGCCCAAGGGGGCGGCGCGGCGGCGTGCCACAGGCGAGGCCCGGCGGCGCGCCGGACGGCCGGGCACGGCGGCGCGCCCCGCCGTGCGCACTCCCCGGGAGCCGCCCCGTTCACTCCCCGGTGTCCGCACCCCCACGGGCGATCAGCCACGTGAAACGGGCGTACGGGCGCCGCCGGGTGACCATCAGGCGGCCGCCCTCCGCCTCGACCAGGGAGAGGGCGAGGGCGAGGCCGATGCCGTGACCGGTGCCGGAGTCGTTCTCCTGGCGCCGGGCGAACACGTCCAGCCCCTCGGGCAGGCCGGGGCCCTCGTCCGCCACGTCCACCGCGACGACCCCGGAGGCGTCCCGCGCGGTCACCGTCACCGCGCCCGTGCCGTGCGCCACCGCGTTGGCCAGCAGGACGTCGAGCACCTGCCGCCCGGCGCGCGCCGAACCGACCGCCTCGGGCAGATCCTCCTCGGCCGTCACCCGCAGCGGGCGGTCCGCGGCCGTCAGCTCGTCCCGCCAGCGCCGCTCCGCGTCGGCCAGCAGCGCACCCACGTCGAGCGACACCCGCTCGGGCACGTCCCGCGCCAGGTCCAGCAGCGCGCCGAGCGTCGCCTCCATATCGCTCAGCGCGGCCAGCGTGGCGTCCGTCGCCGCCCGCGCCACCGCGGGCGGCGCATCGGCCGGTACGGACTCCAGCTCCAGCTGGACCCGGGTCAGCGCGGTCCGCAGCTGGTGCGAGGCGTCGGCGCTGAACGACCGCTCCCGGCGCAGCAGCTCCGCCACGCGCTGCGCGGCGCGGTTGAGTGCCCGGGCCACATCGTCTGCCTCGGGCAGCCCGGTGACGGTGGCGCGCGCGGTCAGGTCGCCGTCCTCCAGGCGTGCGGCCGTCGCCGCCAGCTCCTCCAGAGGCCGGGCCAGGCTGAGGCTGGAGCGGAGCGACAGCGCGACGGCGACGCCGACCGCCACCGCCGCGAGCGCCAGCATCCCGGCCCAGGTCACGGCAGCCCGGTGCAGCGGACCGTCGGCCGGGGAACTGACCCGCACCACGGCCCGTACCCGCTCCGAGGTGCCCACGGGGACCGCGGCGACCAGCCTGCTCCCGACGCGGTGCGAGGACACCGAGCCCACCAGGGCCTCGCGCACCGGCAGATCGCCGTCGGGCGGCCCGGCGGCACGCACCGGGCCGGACCCCCGGACGAGACGGCCATCGGCGTCGTAGACACCGATGTGCGTACCGGGCCGCAGCGGCGGCAGCTCCATCGGGTCCCAGTGTCCCCGTACATCGGCCGGAACGTTCACCGCCACCCGGGCGGCCACCTGCTGCAGGTGCTGCACCTCGTCCTGCTGGTACAGCCGCAGGATCGCCAGCCCCAGCGGCACCGAGAACAGCAGGATCGCGCAGACCACCGCGATGACGCTCGCCTGGAGGATGCGGCGGCGCACGGTCAGCCCGTCGGGGGTTCGAGGCGGTAGCCGTAGTGCCGCAGCGTCGTGATCCGGATCATCCCGCCGAGCTTGCGGCGGAGCGCGGCGACATGGACGTCGAGCGTCTTGGTGGGGCCGAACCAGTTCTCGTCCCACACGTCGCTCATCAGCTCCTCCCGGCTCACCGCCTGCCCGCCGGACGCGACGAGCCGGACCAGCAGGTCGAACTCCTTGGGCCGCAGCTCCGTCTCGCCCTCCGGGGTCAGACACCGCCGGGCCGCCCGGTCGATTTCCAGCTTCCCGTGGCGCAGCGGCCGGGCCGCCCCGGCCGAACCGTCCGGCCCGGCGCGCCGCAGATGCGCGGCGAGCCGCGCCTGCAACTCGGCCAGGCGGAACGGTTTGGTGAGGTAGTCGTCCGCGCCCGACTCCAGTGCCTGGATGACGTCCATCTCGCCGGTACGGGCGCTCAGCACCACGAGGACCGCGCCCGGCAGGCGCTCGCGCAGCTCGCGGCAGAGTTCGAAACCGTCAGCGTCCGGCAGCCCCAGGTCCAGCAGCACCAGATCGGCCGGCCCACGGGCCGCCCGGGCCCGCGCGGAAGCCGCATCGGGACACCAGGTGCTGTCGTGCCCCAGGCCCCGCAGTGTCCTGGCGAGGCGGTCACCGATGGTCTCGTCGTCCTCCACAAGCACGATGCGTGCCACAGATTCATGGTACTGACGCGCCTCGGCCCCGCATCCGCGAAGGGGGACGGGGCGGGGCATACGGGTGGCGCACCCCGGTCGGGTCGGGCGGCAGCTTTCCGGGAGGCTTCCTGAACCCGCCGGGCGCTACCCGGCCCGGTTCGGCCGGCTTTCAGGCCGCGCCAGAACCGGAGGACGATCACGACACCCGACATGACCACCCAGTGCGCGGAGACCTCGGCAAGCAGGCCCCCGCCCCCGCGCCCCCGACCCCCTCACTCCCGCCACCCCGCCCTCTCCTTCAGGAACTCCTCGTACGTCCGCTTCCCCACCGCATGCCCCGGGGCCAGATTCTCGCCCGCGCGGAAGCCCGCCATCGTGCGGCCGGGGAGCCAGAGGGGGACCGTCAGGCGCCGGCGGCCGCCGTAGCGGAGGGTGAGGCGGATCAGGTCCCGGACGTCGAGGACCTGCGGGCCGCCCATGTCCGGGACCCGGCCGACGGGGGCGCCGAGGGCCAACCCGGCCATTCGCGCCGCCACTTCGCGTACCTCGATCGGCTGAAAGCGCAACCCCGTCGGGTACGGCAGCAGCGGTGAGCGGGCGCCTGTCTTCACCACCCGGAGCAGCAGGTCGTGGAATTGCGTCGTCCGCAGGATCGTCCAGCCGACGCCGGAGTGTTCGACCATCCGTTCCACCGCCCGCTTGGTGCGGTAGTAGCCGAGCGGGATGCCGCCCACGCCGACGATCGAGATGTAGACGAGGTGCTTCACCCCGGCGGCCCGCGCCGCGTCCAGCAGGTGGCCCGCCGCCTCCTCGTCGCCGCCCGACGGGGTGGACGCGCAGTGCACCACCGTGTCCACACCCGCCACCGCCTCTTCCAGCCCGGTGCCGTCGCGCAGGTCCACCGCGTACGGGTGCAGCCCGGGGGTGGGCGGTCCGGCGGGCAGCCGTCGGCTCAGCGAGCGGACGTCGTGGCCGTCGTCGAGCAGCCGGCCGACGACGGCCCGTCCGAGCGTGCCCGTACCGCCGGTCACCAGAAGAGTCGCCATCGCGGATCATTCCTTGAGGTCGTCAGGGTGAGGAGCGCCGTACCGACGGAGGGTCCGCCGTAGGTGTGAGATCCATTCCAGACCTCGCACGTCCCGGAAACCGGTGGTCGCGGAAGCTTGTGAGGCACCCCACAGGGTTCGCTCGCATGGCCGACGATCAACCGTGGCAAACTGGTCGTGTACTGAAACAAGCAGCAGCGCACTCCGGGGTCGGTGTAATTCCGAACCGGCGGTAACAGTCCGCGACCCGTCCGCAGCCAGCGGCCGGTTGAGCAGGTGAAATTCCTGCACCGACGGTGAAAGTCCGGATGGGAGGCAGTGCGCGGCGGGCGAGCTTCGGTGACCGCCGCAGGTGGTGCGTCCGGTGCGTTTTTCCGGGCGGGCTCTCCTTTTCGCGGCGCGCACGCCGTGGTTTGTTTCCGCTTCTGCCATCCAGGCAGCCCCGGAGTCCGTGCCCGAAGAGGCAGGAGGACCCGGTGGCCACTCAAGCCCCCGCCGAGACCGCGGCGATGCGCCGCGCCATCGCACTCGCCGCCCGCGGGCTCGGGCACACCAGCCCCAACCCCGTCGTCGGCTGCGTCATCCTCGACGCCGAGGGCCGCACCGTCGGCGAAGGCTGGCACCGGCGCGCCGGTGGCCCGCACGCCGAGGTCCACGCCTTGGAGGAGGCGGGCGAGCGGGCCCGTGGCGGCACCGCACTCGTCACGCTGGAGCCCTGCAACCACGCCGGCCGCACCGGACCCTGTGCCCGTGCCCTCATCGACGCCGGGGTGACCCGCGTCGTCTACGCCGTCTCCGACCCCAACCCCACCGCGACCGGCGGCGCCGCCACCCTCGCGGACGCCGGAGTCGACGCCGAGGGCGGCCTCCTCGCCGACGAGGCGGCCGCCGTCAACGAAGCCTGGCTCACCTCCGTCGTGCGCCGCCGCCCCTTCGTCCTGTGGAAGTACGCGGCCACTCTCGACGGCCGGATCGCCGCCGCCGACGGCACCAGCCGCTGGATCTCCTCGGCCGAATCCCACGCCGACGTCCACCGGTTGCGCGCCCAGGCCGACGCCGTCGTCGTCGGCTCCGGTACCGCCCGCGCCGACGACCCGCAGCTCGGCGCCCGCGTCACCGGACTCACCGACGACGAGATCACCCAGCCGCTGCGGGTCGTCGTCGACTCCGGCGCCTCGGCCGTCAAGCCCGGCGCCCGCGTCCTGGACGGCACCGCGCCCACCCTGATCGCCGTCGCCGAGGACGCCGACGCCGCCCACCTCGAAGGGCTCGCGCCCCTGGTGCGGCTCCCGCGCGCCACCGGCCGTGGCCTGCGCATCACCGCCCTGCTCCACGAGCTGTACGCCCGCGACGTCCGCTCCGTCCTCCTGGAGGGCGGGCCGACGCTCGCCGGGGCGTTCCTCGCCGCGGGCGCCGTCGACAAGGTCGTCGCCTACCTCGCGCCGGTCCTGCTCGGCGCCGGGCCCGCGGCCGTCGGCGACGCCGGAATCACCACCATCGCCGACGCGTTGCGACTCGATGTGACCGAGACCGCGCGCCTCGGCCCCGATCTGCGGATCACCGCCACCCCCGTCCGCCACACCCCGCACGAGGAGATCTGACGTGTTCACCGGAATCGTCGAAGAACTGGGTGAGGTCACCGCCGTCGAGAAGCACGGCGACTCCGCTCGTTTCCGGCTGCGCGGCCCCGTCGTCACCGACGGCGCCGGGCACGGCGACTCGATCGCCGTCAACGGCGTCTGTCTGACGGTCGTGGACACCGCGGACGGCGAGTTCACCGCGGAGGTGATGGCCGAGACGCTGCACCGCTCCAGCCTCGGCGCGCTGACCGTCGGCTCGCGGGTCAACCTGGAGCGCCCGATGGCGCTCGGCGGACGCCTCGGCGGCCACCTCGTCCAGGGGCACGTCGACGGCACCGGCACGATCACCGAGCGCGTCCCCGGCGAACACTGGGAGATCGTCACGGTCGCGCTGCCGCCGCAGCTGGCCCGCTACGTCGTCGAGAAGGGCTCGATCACCGTCGACGGCGTCAGCCTCACCGTCGTCGACGCCGCCGACGACCACTTCACCATCAGCCTCATCCCGACCACCCTCGCCCTCACCACCCTCGGTATCAAACAGGTCGGCGACCCGGTCAACCTGGAGGTCGACGTCCTCGCCAAGTACGTCGAGCGGCTGCTGGGCCCGGGCGGCGCCACCGGCACCGCGTCCGAGGGAGCCGTCCGGTGACCGCCCTGACCTGGCTCAACGGCGAGGCGTTCACGCTCTTCGGACAGCACGTCATCTGGTCCGACATGATCGGCAACACCATCGGTCTCGCCGCCCTCGCCCTCGGCTGGCGCCGCTCCATCTGGACCTGGCCCGCGCAGTTCCTCTCCGGCGTCGTCCTCGTCGCCGCCTACGCCTCCGCCCACCTCAGCGGCGGCGTCGGCAAGCAGCTGCTGGTCATCGTCGTCGCGCTGTGGGGCTGGTGGTCCTGGCGTCGCGGCCGCCGGCAGGCGCAGGACGGCTCCCTCGCCGTCCGCTTCGCCAGCTGGCGCGAGCGCGGACTGCTGCTCGCCGGGACCGCCGCCGGAACCGCCGCCGTCGGCGCCCTCTTCGCCCTCGTCCCGCAGCTGTCCTGGAACCCCTGGCCGGACGCGTACATCTTCGTCGGCACGCTCGCCGCGATGGTCGCCCAGGCCCGCGGGCTCGTCGAGTTCTGGTTCGCCTGGCTCCTCGTTGATCTGGTGGGCGTCCCGCTCGCCTTCGGCAGCGGCCTCGCCTTCTCCGGCCTCGTCTACGTCGTCTACTTCGCGCTCGTCATGTGGGGCCTGCGCGACTGGTGGCAGCGCTCGCGCACCGGCGCCGCCACCGTCCTGGAAGGAGCCGCGGCATGACCGCACTGCAGAGCTGGTACGAGCCCGGGCCCGCCGACGACGCCGCGGACCTGGCCCTCGACCCCGTCGAGCGGGCCATCGCCGACATCGCCGCCGGGCGCCCCGTCGTGGTCGTCGACGACGAGGACCGCGAGAACGAGGGTGATCTCGTCCTCGCCGCGGAGAAGGCCACCCCCGAGATCGTTGCGTTCATGATGAGCGAGTGCCGCGGCCTGATCTGCGCCCCCATGGAGGGCACCGAACTCGACCGCCTCGCGCTGCCGCAGATGGTCGAGCACAACACCGAGTCGATGCGGACCGCGTTCACCGTCTCCGTCGACGCCACCGACGCGCACGGCGTGAGCACCGGCATCTCCGCCGCTGACCGCGCCACCACGCTGCGGCTGCTCGCCTCCGGCGACTCGGCGCCCGGCGACTTTGTCCGCCCCGGCCACATCTTCCCGCTGCGCGCCCGCCCCGGCGGCGTTCTCGTCCGCGGCGGCCACACCGAGGCCGGGGTCGACCTCGCCCGCCTCGCCGGACTCCGCCCGGCCGCCGCGATCGTGGAGATCGCCGGGGAGGACGGCACCATGCTGCGCCTGCCCGAGCTGGTGCCGTTCGCCCGTAAGCACGGCCTCGCGATCATCTCCATCGAGGACCTGATCGCCTACCGCCGCCGCTCCACCCCCACCGTCCGCCGCGAGGCCACCACCCGGCTGCCCACCGCGCACGGCGAGTTCACCGCGTACGGCTACCGCTCCACCGTCGACGGCGTCGAGCACATCGCGCTGGTCGCCGGCGAGCTCGGCGACGGCGAGGACGTCCTGGTCCGTGTCCACTCCGAGTGCCTGACCGGCGATGTCTTCCACTCGCTGCGCTGCGACTGCGGCCCGCAGCTCCAGGCGTCGCTGGAGCGGATCAGCGCGGCCGGGCGCGGTGTGGTCGTCTACCTCCGCGGCCACGAGGGACGCGGCATCGGCCTGCTCTCCAAGCTGCGCGCCTACGAACTCCAGGAGCGCGGCCGCGACACCCTCGACGCCAACCTCGAACTGGGCCTGCCCGCCGACTCCCGTGACTACGCGGCCGGAGCCCAGATGCTCCAGGACCTCGGCATCCGCTCGGTCCGCCTGCTGACCAACAACCCCGACAAGACCACGGCCCTGGCGCGCCACGGCCTCACCGTCTCCGGACGCGAGCCGGTGCCGGTCCAGGCCGGGGAGCACAACCTCCGTTATCTGCGCACCAAGCGCGACCGCATGGGCCACGACCTCCCCTGGCTCGACCACCGTGAGCAGCGGTAACGCACCTCCCGACCGTCCCGACGACACCACCATCACCCTCCGAGGAGCACCGTGAGCGGCAAGGGCGCACCCGAACTGACCGTGAAGAACTGCCGGGACCTGCGGGTCGCCGTGATCGCCGCGCAGTGGCATGCGCAGGTGATGGACGGCCTGGTGAACGGCGCCCTGCGCGCCCTGACCGACCTGGGCATCGACGAGCCGACCCTGCTGCGGGTCCCCGGCGCCTTCGAACTGCCCGTCGTCGCGAAGGTCCTCGCCGGACGCGGTTACGACGCGGTCGTCGCGCTCGGCGTCGTCATCCGCGGCGGCACCCCGCACTTCGACTACGTCTGCCAGGGCGTCACCCAGGGCCTGACCCAGGTCGCCGTCGACACCGGCGTCCCCCTCGGCTTCGGCGTGCTGACCTGCGACACCGAGCAGCAGGCCCTGGACCGCGCCGGTCTCGACGGCTCCACCGAGGACAAGGGCCACGAAGCGGTCACCGCCGCCGTCGCCACCGCCGCCACGCTCCGGACCGTGTCGGAACCCTGGCGCTGACGGGACGGGCCTGGCGCGGCGGCCGTCGTGGCGCCGGGCCCACCACCCTTCACCCGAGGCGCTGCGCCCCCGCCCGTCGCCCGCCGCCACCCTTCACCCGAGGCGCTGCGCGCCACAGTGACATTGCCCGCTAGGGTAGGAGCACCATGTCCAAGAAGACGTTCGAGGAGCTCTTCGCCGAGCTCCAGCAGAAGGCCGCCACCGGCGACCCCGCCACCTCCCGTACCGCCGAGCTGGTGCAGGCCGGCGTCCATACGATCGGCAAGAAGGTCGTCGAAGAGGCCGCCGAGGTGTGGATGGCCGCGGAGCACGAATCCGACGACGCCGCCGCCGAGGAGATCTCCCAGCTCCTCTACCACCTCCAGGTCATGATGATCGCCAAGGGCATCTCCCTCGACGACGTCTACGCCCACCTCTGAGCCCCGCTCGCCCCGTCACACCTCACCCACCGAAGGAAGAAGAGCACCTCATGCTGCGCATCGCTGTCCCCAACAAGGGTTCACTGTCCGAGCCTGCGTCGGCGATGCTCCATGAGGCCGGGTACCGCCAGCGCAAGGACCGCCGGGAACTGGTCCTCGTCGACGCGCAGAACGAGGTCGAGTTCTTCTTCCTGCGCCCCCGCGACATCGCCGTCTACGTCGGCTCCGGCAGGCTCGACATCGGCATCACCGGCCGCGACCTGCTGCTGGACTCCGGCTCGCAGGCCGAGGAGATCCTTCAGCTCGGCTTCGCCGGTTCCACCTTCCGGTACGCGACCCGTCCGGGCACCGCCACCGATGTCAAGGAGTTCGGCGGCATGACCGTCGCCACCTCCTTCTCCGGTCTCGTCAAGAAGCACCTCGCCGACAACGGCGTCGACGCCGACGTCGTCCACCTCGACGGCGCCGTCGAGACCGCCATCCAGCTCGGCGTCGCCCAGATCATCGCCGACGTCGTCGAGACCGGCACCACGCTGCGCAACGCCGGGCTGGAGATCATCGGCGAGCCGATCCTCACCTCCGAGGCGGTCGTCATCCGCCGCACCGGCGCCCCCGCCGACGACCCGAAGGTCCGTCAGTTCCTCCGCCGGATGCAGGGCGTCCTCGTCGCCCGCCGCTACGTGATGATGGACTACGACATCCGCGTCGAGCACGTCGAGAAGGCCGTCTCCCTGACCCCGGGCCTGGAATCGCCGACCGTCTCCCCGCTGCACCACGAGGGCTGGGTCGCGGTCCGCTCGATGGTCCCGTCCAAGGACGCCCAGCGCATCATGGACGAGCTGTACGACCTCGGCGCCCGCGCCATCCTCACCACCGGCATCCACGCCTGCCGCCTCTGACGGCCCCGCCGCACCGCCCCCACACCTCCGACGGAAGACCCACGACGTGTCCGCGCCCCTGCCCAGCCTGCCGGTGACCTTCCGGCCGACCCGCACCCGGGTCGTCCTGTACCTCGTCGGACTCGTCCAGTTCGCAGCCCTCACCGCCATCGCGATGGCGCTGCCCAAGCTGACCGGCGGGGAGCGGATCAGCTTCGTCTTCGTCGGTCTGCTGGTGCTCGCCGTCCTCCTGCTGCTCGCCCGCCCCAAGGTGGTCGCCCGGCAGGAGGGCGTCACCGTCGTCAACCTCACCACCCGCCGCGAACTGGCCTGGGCCCAGGTGCTGCGCGTCAACCTCCGGGCCGGTGACGCCTGGGTCCACCTCGACCTCGCCGACGGCACCAGCCTCCCCGCGATGGGCATCCAGCCCGGCATCGCCCGCCAGCAGGCCATCCGCGACGCCCGCGCGCTGCGCGACCTCGCCGAACTCCACGGCACCGGCCACCCCGCCACGGCCTGACCCGCCGTCCGGGCGACCGCCCGGTGGCCCTGCCGCAACCGGCGCCCCGCTGTTTACCCTGTTCTCCACGGCGCCCTTCCGCGCCCGCCCCTTGCCCGGGGCCACTGCGACCTGAGGAGTGACTCCCTCCGGCAATGGACGGATCGTCCTGTAGTACCTGCGCCGCCCCCTCCGACCCCCCGGATACGACGGAGGCGGCGGCATGACCGGCCCCCTCCTGCTGCTCACCGCAGCGCTCATCCTCATCCTGGCCAACGGCTTCTTCGTGGCCGCCGAGTTCGGGCTCGTCACCGTCGAGAAGGCCGACGCCGAACGGGCCGCCGCCGACGGCGACCGCCGCGCCGCCACCGTCGTCGCCGCCCTGCGCGAGCTGTCCTTCCAGCTCTCCGGCACTCAACTGGGCATCACCATCACCTCCCTGGTCGTCGGCATGCTCGCCGAACCGGCGCTCGCCGCCGTCCTCGACGGGCCGCTGACCGCGACCGGACTGCCCCGCGGCGCCGTCTCCGGCATCTCGGTGGTCACGGGCATGCTCGTCGCCTCCGCCGTACAGATGGTCGTCGGCGAACTGGTGCCGAAGAACTGGGCGGTCTCCAAGCCGCTCCAGGTGGCCCGCTTCGTCGCCGGTCCGCAGAACGCCTTCTCCCGCTTCTTCCGCCCGGTGATCACCCTGCTGAACACCGTCGCCAACCGCCTCGTCCGCGCCCTCGGCGTGGAGCCCACCGATGAACTGGCCTCCGCCCGTACCCCCGGCGAACTGGTCTCCCTCGCCCGGCACTCCGCACAGGCCGGCGCCATCGAGCAGGACACCGCCGACCTCTTCGTCCGCACCCTCGCGCTCGGCGATCTGACGGCGGAGAACGTCATGACGCCCCGGGTGCGGGTCAGCGCCCTCCAGGCGTCCGCGACCGCCGAGGACGTCGTCAACCTCACCCGCGCCACCGGTCTGTCCCGCTTCCCCGTCTACCGTGCCCGCCTCGACGAGGTCGTCGGCATGGTGCACCTCAAGGACGCGCTGGCCGTACCGGCGCCCGACCGGCTGCGCACGCCCGCCGCGCGGATCGCCGTGCCGCCGCTCCAGGTGCCCGCGACGCTGCCCGTCGCCCCGCTGCTGGAGCGGCTGCGCAGCGAGGCGCCGATAGCCGTCGTCGTCGACGAGTACGGCGGCACCGCCGGTGTCGTCACCCTGGAGGACATCATCGAGGAACTGGTCGGCGAGGTCCGCGACGAGCACGACCGGGTGGACCTGCCCGAGCTGGGCCAGGCACCCGCCGAGGACGGCCGCCCCGCCTGGGACGCCGACGGCGGCTGCCGTGTCGACACGCTGCGGCGGATCGGCCTGGAGGCCCCCGACGGTCCGTACGAGACCGTCGCCGGGCTGGTCGCCCACATACTCGGCCGGATCCCGGCCCCCGGTGACACCGCCGAACTCGACGGCTGGCGGCTGCGGGTGCGGTTGGTCGCGCACCACCGCGCCGAGCGGATAAGGATCGTCCGCACGGCTCCCGCGGGTGTCGCCCGGGAGACCGCCGGCGCCGGGGCGGAGGCCGCCCGGTGACCTTCGCGCAGCTCCTCCTCGCCGTCCTCCTCGTCCTCGCCAACGGTTTCTTCGTCGGCGCTGAGTTCGCCCTCGTCTCCGTACGCCGCAGCCAGATCGAGCCGCTGGCCACCGAGGGCTCCAAGCGGGCCCGTCAGGTGCTGCACGGGCTGGAGAACCTGCCGCAGATGATGGCCGCGGCGCAGTTCGGCATCACCGTCTGCTCCCTGACGCTGGGCGCCGTCGCCGAGCCGACCGTCGCCCAGCTGCTGGAACCGCTCTTCGCCGCGGTCCGTCTGCCCGCACCGCTGATCCACCCGCTCGGCTACGCCATCGCCCTGGCCGTGGTGGTCTTCCTCCACCTCGTCATCGGCGAGATGGTGCCGAAGAACCTCGCGATGGCGGCGCCCGAGAGGACCGCGCTGTGGTTCAGCCCGGGCCTCGTCACCTTCGCCCGGCTCTGCCGCCCGGTCACCGCGCTGCTCGGCGCCTGCGCCAGGGGAGTGCTGCGGCTCTTCGGCGTCGAGCCCAAGGACGAGGTCGAGGCGGTCTTCACCAGCGAACAGCTCACCCACCTCGTCGAGGACGCCGGACAGGCCGGGCTGCTCGCCCCGGCCGAACAGGAGCGGCTGGCCGACGCGCTGGAGCTGGGCAGCCGCCCGGTCACCGACGTCCTCCTCGACCGGGCCCGGCTGGTCACCGTCGATGCGACGGTCACCCCGCGCCAGGTGGAGGAGCTGACCGTCGCCACCGGCTACTCCCGCTTCCCGGTCTGCGCGCCGGGCGGTGCGTACATGGGCTATCTGCACGTCAAGGACGTCCTCGACCTGGAGGAGCGGGACCGCGCGGTGCCGCAGCGCGTCTGGCACCCGATGACGACGCTCCGCGCCGAACTCCCCCTGGACGACGCGCTGACCGCGATGCGCCGGGCCGCCTCCCACCTCGCCGCGGTCGCGGGCCCGACCGGCCGCGTGCTGGGCCTCGTCGCGCTGGAGGACGTCCTGGAGAAGCTGGTCGGGGAGGTGCACGATCCGGCGCACCGCACGGAGTCGCCCTCGCACGGCGCCCGCGACGCGGCCGCGCCCGTCCCGGCTCCCGCACCGGACGGCACCGGCGCCGAGGTGACCGGGGGCGCCGGACGCCCCGACGGGGACCGCGCGCTGACCGGCTGATCCGGCCGACCGGCCGAGGCCCGGGGGCCCGTCCCGCCGCCGCGCACCGCGCGGTTCAGAGCGGGGCGGGCCCCGCCGTGTCCGGGCCGCGCCCTGAGCGCACCTCGCCGTACGCCTGGATCAGATCGGGCAGCCGGAGCGTGGCGAGGTCGTCGCGGCCCGGGGTGCCGCGCCAGGTGGACAGCCGCAGATCGCGGTAGGCGCAGCTCTTCTCGTACAGGGTGCGCAGGAAGCGGCCGTTGCCCAGTTCGTCGATCCAGCCCTGGTCGACGACGTGACCGCTGATGCTGCGCAGCTCGTCGCGGGCCTCGTCGTCCCAGCGGTCGCCGTTCTCCTCGGCCAGCACCTCGCCGATCGCGGTCAGCTCGCCCGGCCGGTAGCTGGGGAAGTCGACCCGGCTGGTGAACCGTGATGACAGCCCCGGGTTGGCGGCCAGCAGCCGGTCCATGCCCTCCGGGTAGCCCGCCAGGATGACGACGAGCCGGTCGCGGTTGTCCTCGGCGCGCTTGAGCAGCACCTGCAGTGCCTCGTCGCCGTACGCGTCGCCCTTGCTGTAACCGGTGTTGGAGAGGCTGTACGCCTCGTCGACGAAGAGGACGCCGCCGAGCGCCGAGTCGATCAGATCGTTGGCCTTGACGGCGGTCTGGCCGAGGAACTCGCCGACCAGATCGGCGCGTTGGGCCTCCACCAGATGGTCGCCGCCGAGCAGTCCCAGGGCGTAGAAAACCCGGCCGAGGATGCGCGCAACCGTCGTCTTGCCGGTGCCGGACGGGCCGGAGAAGACGAAGTGCCGCTTGGGCGGCTGCACCGGCAGGCCCTGACCGGCCCGCAGCCCGGCCATCCGCAGCTGCGCGGAGAGCGCCCGCACCTGCCGCTTGACCGGCTCCATGCCGACCATCCGCTCCAGCTCCGCCAGCGCCCGCTCCAGCAGGACGGGATCGGCGGGCCCGGCCACCCGCCCGGCGGCCGGCTGCCCGGGCACCGCCGCCTTGTGCCGCGCGGCGGACGCCGCGTCGGGCACCGCGCCCGCCGCCTCCGGGAAACCCGCCTCACCGGCCGGTGCCTCCCACCCGTCGACGGCGTCGAGCGGCGCGAGCGGATCGGGGTCGCGCCCGGCCTCCTGACCCGCGGCGGGCACGGTCGCGAGGTCGCCGCCCTCCTCCAGCCCGTCGGCCTGGGTGATGGTGGCCAGCCGCGCCGCGGTGTCCATGAACTGCCGGTCGACGCGGTGCACCGCGCGGTAGAGGGGGAGGGCGGCGGCGCTGCGGCCGGTGCCCTCGTGGGCGCGGGCGAGCCAGTACCGCAGCTCCTTGCGCTGCGGCTGTTCGCTGCGGCACCGCATCAGCGCGGCCGACAGCAGTGGCGCGGCCTGCCCGTACATCTCCAGCCGCACCCGCGCCATCCCGCCGAACAGCCCGGCCTCGATGCCCAGCGCCGGGTCGTCCAGCAGCGGTTCGGTGTGGCGTACGAGCTGTTCCCAGTCCTTGACGAGGTAGGCGCGGCAGGCGTGCAGAAAGCGGACCTGCGGGTCGGCGTCGACCGGCGGGCAGCCCGCCAGCGCCTGGTCCAGCTCCGCGACATGGCGGCCGTCGAGCCAGTGGGAGGCGTGCGCGAGCAGCAGATCGCGGCGGCTCTCCAGCACCGGCTGCACCCACCAGCCCAGCCAGTACCAGGAGTTGAGGGGGCGTCCGTGGCGGGTGCGCTGTTCGCCGAAGCGGTCGCGGTGGTGGTGCATCCGCAGCAGGGCGGTCGAGGTGTCGGCGCGCAGCGCGTGGAGCCCGAGCCAGGCGTCGGCCATCGTCGGATCCATCCGTACCGCGGCCCGGAACTCCTCCTCGGCCTGCGGGTACGCGCCGACGGTGTAGGCGTCGACCGCGCGCAGCCAGGCGAGTTCGGCCGGGGCGGGCGGCGCGCCCGGTGTACCCAAGTCCATCGCATCCCCCACAGAACGTGCCCCGGTGTCCCGCCGACCGGCTGCCACGCCACCGCCCGAAGCGCCGGACGCCGTACGGGAGTTGCCGCCGCCCCGCAGTCGTCACCGGCCCCTCGCACGCCCCTGCCGTGGCACCGACTCGCATGGTACCCGGGGTGTCGCCGCAGGCCGTAGGGGGCGACAGGGGATGCACGGAAGGGAGCAGAAGGGGGGGCACGCACGGCGCGAACAGGTCGGTGACCCACGGTGAGGGGAGGAGGGGGCCGGAAGCGGCGGAAAGGGGTGATCAGGGCAGAACGAAGCCCCCGATCACGGGGGAACAACCGGGGGCTTCGCGTCTGCGGGCGGCTCTGTAAGCCGCACAATGAGAACGTAAGTCCTGTACGCCCCCCAGGTCAAGCCGAGTTGGGCAGTCGGCGGGTCCTCGCCACCCGGCGCCCGCGCCGCCTCCCACCCCGGTGACACAGGGTGAAGGTGACGCCCCTTCAGGTTGCCGAACCGGGCCCCTCGGACACCTCGTACCCCACCGCACTCTGCCGCACCAGAAGATCGGCGTACGGACGCGACGGATCCGCCGCGAAGTGCGTACGCTCCGCCGGAATCCAGCCATCCCAGAACTCCGCGAGCCCCGGCCCGTCCCGCAGCCGCCCCCGCTCCCAGGACGGCTCGTCCGCCAGCTCCATCCACAACAGACAGGCCAGCTGCGGCCGCAGCGCCCGGCGCCCGACGCCCACGCCCTCCACCAGCACCACCGGCTCCGGCGCCACCTCCCGCACCTCGCCGTACTCCCGGCGCACCCAGTCGTACACCCTGTACCGCGCCCGCTCGCCCCGGGACAGCGGCGCCAGCACCTGCTCCCGGAACCGCTCCGCCCAGCCGAACAGTCCCACGTGGCAGGCCAGGTCGTCGGTGCGGATGACCGGCGCGCCGCCGAGCGCCGTGGCCAGCCGCCGGGTGAAGGTGCTCTTCCCCGACCCCGCGTGCCCGTCGACCCCGATCAGCCGCACCGGGCCGCAGGAGGGCGGGAGCGCGGCGAGGCGGGCGGCGAGCGGTGCCAGGGCGTCGTTCATCGCGCCAGCGTACGTATCCGGTGCTCGCCGCTCGCATCGGCCCGACGACGCGCGTCCGACCGCTGGCCGAAATGCGGCGGCACCGGCGATAGTTGATCCCTGCCGTCCAACGGGCGCCGCGGCCGCACGGCCCGGCGCCGTCCGTCCGTGGTGCCCGGCGTGCGTACGCTGTCCGGGGCCACCCGACCTGTTCCGCCCGCTGTCCGCACCGCCCGCGTCCCGTAGGCCGCACCCGACTGGGGGAATCCCGATGACACGTTCCGCGCCCCGCCGCACCGTCCTCGCCGCCGCACTCGCCGCGGCCGCGGCCGCCGCGGCACCCGTCGCGGCCGCCACGCCGCGCCCCACGGGCTCCGGGCCGGCGCCTCGGGTGGTCCGCCCGAGGAGAACCGTGGACTACCACGCCTGGACCACCGCCGCCGACTGGGCGCGCGGCACCCACGCCGGGACCGGCCCGGCGCCGTCCGCCCGCGCGGGGATCCGCCTGCAGACCCCCGCCGGAACCGCCGACTACCGCGACCCGCACACCGGCCGTACCGCCGCCTGGGAGTACGCCACCTGGACCGGCCCCCGCCACACCCTCGCCGTCCCGGCCACCGAACTCGTCGCCTCCTGGAACGCCCACACCCCGCCCGGCACCTGGATCACCGTCGAGGCCCGCGCCGACTACTCCGACGGCGGCCGCACGCCCTGGTACGTCATGGGCCGCTGGACCGCCGGCGACGGCGATGTGGATATCCGCCGCACCTCCGTCGACGACCAGAAGGACGGCCGCAGCAGCGTCTCCACCGACACCCTCGCGCTCGACGACGCGGCGAGCGGCACCCGCTTCACCGCGTACGCGCTGCGCGTCACCCTGCACCGCACCCCGGGCACCACCGCCACCCCCACCGTCCACCGGCTCGGCGCGATGGGCTCGGACATCCCCGCCCGCTTCGAGGTCCCGGCCTCCGCCCCCGGCCCGGCCGCCGGCCGCGAACTCCCCGTCCCGCGCTACTCCCAGGAGATCCACAAGGGGCAGTACCCCGAGTACGACAACGGCGGCGAGGCGTGGTGCAGCCCCACCTCCTCCCAGATGATCACCGAGTACTGGGGCCGCCGCCCCGCCCCCGAAGACCTCGCCTGGGTCGACCCCTCGTACGCCGACCCCCAGGTCTGCCTCGCCGCCCGCCGCACCTACGACAACCAGTACCAGGGCTGCGGCAACTGGCCCTTCAACGCCGCCTACGCCGCCACCTACCCCGGCCTCCAGTCCGTGGTGACCCGCCTCTCCTCCCTCACCGACGCCGAACACCTCATCGCCGCCGGTATCCCCGTCATCACCTCCCAGTCCTTCCTCGCCACCGAACTCGACGGCGCGGGCTACGGCACCGCCGGCCACCTCATGACCGTCATCGGCTTCACCCCCGACGGCGACGTCATCGCCAACGACCCCGCTTCTCCTGATGACCCGGCTGTGCGGCGGATCTACCGTCGCCGGGAGTTCGAGAACATCTGGCTGCGGACCAAGCGGTACGACGCAAAGGGCCAGGTCAAGAGCGGTTCGGGAGGCGTCTGCTACCTCTACTTCCCCGTGAACCCAGCACCACCTCAGCACCGCGTCCTGCGGGGCCTCGGGATCGTGTAGCGGTCACGCCGCCAGGTGGACCGACAGCTCCTCCGGGAGGTGGTCCCGGAAGGTCGTCGTCACCACCTGGCGGCAGCGCGCCCGTCCGTCCTGGGTGAGGTGCCCGTACTGGTCGACCGTGACCTTGATGGAACGGTGTCCGAGCCAGCGGGGTACTTCGTGAAGGGCGACCCCATTCGTCAAAGTAAGGGTTGCCCATTTGTGACGGAGGTCGTGTGGTGTGTACGCGCGGATCCCCAGACGCTTGACGGCTCGGTCCCAGGGAGCACGGACGAGGCAGGGGTGGGTCATTCCTCCCAACCGACTGATGTCGCCCTGCTGTGGTGATCGGCCGGGCTGATCACCACAGCAGGGACGAGGGGCACGTCAAACAAACGGAGATCGCGTCGATCTGCGGGTCGACTGCCCTGACGGTCGTTTCAGCGGAGTTTCGCGGACACGAATGTCGACAATCCCGACCGCGAGGTGCGGTTGAGCTTCCTCGGGTAGGAGGTCGCCTCGTGCCGGACTGCGGACTCAGTCGTCCAGGTCGAAGGCGGTGAGGACGACGACGTGTGGCGGGTGGTCCGATCGGCGTCCGGTCAGCGGGAACGGGGTGTGTGGGTTTCCCAGACGGTGCCGCGCGCCTCGTATTCCATCATCATCTCGACGCCGTTCGCCGCCTCGGAGCCCAACTCGCGTTTGACGAGCCACAGCCCCAACTCCAGGCCCGAGGAGATGCCTTGCGCCGTGACCAGGTCGCCGTCGTCGACCACACGGGCCGGGGTGAGCACCCCGCCCCCCTTCTCCAGGTCCTTGAGTGCTCCTCGGTGGGTGGTGCAGCGGCGGCCCTTGACCAGCCCGGCCTCCGACAGCAGCAGTGCTCCCGTGCACAGTGAGCTGAGCGTGAGGCCCGGACGTGGGGACGCGGCCAAGGCCCGGGGGAGCGTGCCGCGCTTGATCTCGGCCCAGATGCCGGGGCCGTCCTTGCGGCGGTAGCCACCACCGGGCACCACGATCAGCTCGGCTGCGCGCGGCTCCCAACGGCGGGTCACCGCGACCTGCGTGCCATACGCGCAGCGCACGGTGCCGGTCTCGCCGGTGGTCACATAGTCGACTTCCACCTTCCGGTCGCCGCCGTGCATGACGGCCGCCGAGAACACTTCGTACGGCGCGATGAAGTCCAGCTCCTCCACCCCGTCGAACAGCACGATGTGCACGCGGAACGGGCCCTTGCGGCTGGGGCGGCCGGCATGTGCGTGGGTGGCGGCGCCCGCAGGCGCGGCGCTCATCGCGCCCGCCGCCAGCACCCCGGCACCCATCGCAGTCGTACGCCGCAACACCTGTCGTCTTTCCATGTCCCCAGGCTGCCTGGGGCCCGGCGGGACCGGCAGCGGCAATCGCGACCTGTCCCGATAGGTTCCTGCCATGCATGTAGTGGCAGTTGTGGTGCCCCCGGGGGCAGTCGGTTTCGATCTGACCGCCGCCTGCCAGGTGTTCCATCTCGCCCGGCGGCCGGACGGTTCGAAGCCGTACGAGGTGCTGGTGTGCGGCGATGCGCCGGTCACCAGCACAGCGGCCGGGGCCGCATGCTTCGGCGTCGTCCCTGCCCGTCCGCTGCGCGCCGCGCTTGGTGCCGACACGATCGTGGTACCCGGCGTCGCGGCGGATCAGCCGCCCGACGAGGACGTACGGGAACTGCTGCGGAGGGCGGCGGCACGCGGCACGCGCATCGCCTCCATCTGCACGGGCGCGTTCCTGCTCGCCGAGGCAGGGCTGCTCGACGGTGCGGATGCCGCGACGCACTGGCTGGCCGCCGATCAGCTCGCGCAGGCGCACCCGGCCGTGCGCGTGGACCCGAGCGTGCTGTTCGTGGACAACGGGCAGGTGCTCAGCTCGGCGGGGCTCGCGGCCGGTCTCGATCTGTGCCTGCACCTCGTCAGCCGGGACCACGGTGCCGCGGTCGCCGCCAGGACGGCGCGCGCCCTGGTCGTGCCCCGGCGGCGGGACGGTGACATGGCCCAGCTCGTGCGCCGCCCGCCGGGGCCGGCCGCCGACGCGGCCTGGCAGGACCGACTGCACGGCACGCTGGATTGGCTGCACCGCAATCTGCATCTGTCCCTGACGCTCTCCGACATCGCACGTCAGGCGGGTATGAGCGTGCGCCATCTGCACCGCAGGTTCCGTGAACTGACCGGCATGACGCCGCTGGGCTGGCTGCTGTGGGCGCGTACGGAACGGGCCCGCGAGCTGCTGGAGACCACTGATCTGCCCATCGACCGTATCGCCGGGATCGCGGGCTTCGGCTCGGCGGTCACGCTGCGCCTGCGCTTCCGTGAGCGAGTGGGTACCACCCCGGCCGCGTACCGGAAGTCTTTCCGGGCGGGGATGGCAAGGGAGGGGGTGTGACCTGCTGTTTCTTCGGTCGGGGGGCGGGATGTGAACCCACGGCCTCTTCGTCCCGAACGAAGACCGCGGCGGTCCAGGGGCATCGATCGACCAACCTGACAGTCGCCTTGGCGGAGTTTCGCGGACACCAATGTCTCTCATCCCGACCGTCAGGTCCGGTTGAGCTTCCTCGGCTGACCAAGATCGCCTTCCGAGGGGCGGCCGCCATTTCTCCGTACTCTGCGAGCTCGAAACGGAGCGACCTTGAGCGGTACGGACCAGAACATGATCGAACGACCCTATGACGGATGCGGCAAGTGTCTGCTCGGCGTGCGGCGCCTGTCGCGTGTGAAGGCATCCACGTCGTCACCGGAACGTCAGCGCAGTGATGTCCTCGCGGCTGCCGCAGCGGTGGGTGGCCACATCACTGGCTGGGCCGACGACTGGGAGGTCTCCGGGGCGACGGACCCCATGACCCGCCCACAACCGGGCCCCTGGTTGCGCGGGGAGAGGGGCCCGCACGACGGTCTGGTGGCGGCTGCCGTGGACCGGCTCGGCCGTAACGTCGTCGACTGCCTGAACACCGGCTACAAGATGCGTGACGAGGGGAAGTGCCTCGTCACGTACGGCCACGACGGACCCTGGGACTTGAACGACCCGGCGGACGAGAACCGCTGCACGATCGAGGCATGGGGCGCGCAGAGGGAACTGCGTGCCATCCAGCGCCGCAACCGCGACGCCACGCGGAAGATGCGGGCCGCCGGGCGCCCGAAAGGGAAGCCGTCCTATGGCTTCCGGTTCGTCCGTCTCCTTCCGGGAGGCCCGGTCGATCATGTCGAACTGCACCCGCATGCCGCGGAGGTGATCCGCCAGGTCGCACGGCGGATCCTCGCGGATCCCGAGAATGTCACGCCGAGCAGCGAGGCGGCCTGCCTCAACCGCGCAGGCGAGACGAGCCCTGCAGACCATTTGGCTGTGCTGTACGGCAAGGCTGCGCGAGGTCGTCCCTGGCATCCGACAAGCCTGCGGAACATTCTGCTGTCCGAAGCGGCCCTCGGATTCCTGATGCATCAGGGCAAGCCCGTGATCGACCAGCACGGACACCCGGTCCGGCTCTGTGAAGGGCTGTGGGACCGGACTACCCACGAGGCGCTGAAGCGGGTCACCCGCATCGGCCCGCCGACGGCCACGGCACCGTGCGGACCTTGACGGTCCCCGCTCGTCGCCGCTGTCCGACCGAATGGGCCCGTCGGAGTGATCGTTTGCGCCGGGGGTGTGCCTGAGCGCCCGATCGCGTCCTTGCGCGACACGATGGTGGGGCGATGGCCCCGGAGCGGTCGCGTGCAGGGAGGCGGCTCATGCAGGTGGAGGGTGGAGATCCGGCGCGGGCGTTGCGGACGCCACGGGCGGCGGGTGTGGCAGGGGTGTTGTTCGCGCTGCTGCTGGCTGCGGTCATCGTGCTGGTTCGTCTCGCGCTCCCTGGCGAGGCTAACGGTGCGGCGGCCGCGGTGGCTGATCCATCGCGCCGTGACGCTCTGCAGACGGCGCTTGCTCTGGTGCCGTTCGGCGGGGTCTTCTTCCTGTGGTTCATGGGTGCGGTACGCGATTACGTCGGTGCGCGGGAGGACAGGTTCTTCGCCACGCTTTTCCTGGGCAGCGGACTGCTGTTCGTTGCGATGCTGTTCGCGCTGGCAGCCTGGGCCGAGGGCTTGGTGGGGCCGGCCGGCGTCTCGCAACTGGCGGCAACGCCTCAGAGCTGGGAGGCGGGGCGGCATTTCACCTACACGGTGCTGTTGAGTTATGGAATGCGTATGGCGGCGGTGTTCACCCTGTCCACTACGTCGATCGGGCGTGGCCTGGGTCTCTTTCCACGCTGGCTCGGCTGGCTCGGGTTCCTCGTGGCACTGGTACTGCTCTTCGTCGTCACCAGCGTCCCGTGGTCCGAGCTGATCTTTCCTGCCTGGGTGATGGTCGTGAGCAGCCGCGTTTTCTGGTCCTCGTGGAAGCGTCCGCAGGTGCCGAACGCCGCTTGAGCAGGGTGGGCCGTTGGCCGGTCTGGGCGTGTGTGCCGGGGAGGGGGCGGAGGCTGGGCGCATCGGCAGATGTGGCCCATCATCGAAGACGGCTTGAGCGGCAGCGAGCCCTGCATGCGGGGGACGTGGTGACGGCACCGGGAAAGGGTTTGCCTCTCTCCCCGCGTGGGCACCGCCACGGTGCGTGAGCGCGCTCTCCGACGTGGTGGCCGGACGGCCGAAGCTGAAGGGCCGCGACGGTGCGGGCTGGTGGACGCGGGTGGATCCTGGGTGTGTGCGATGGCGAGTTACCCCTCACGGGGACACACCGAAGGCGCCTTCAAGGATGCGGACGGACTACGCGGGGGCTGTTTACGGCTCCATCCTTGCGGCGTCAGTGGTGGCCACCGCCGGGACGGTCGGTTCGATTCCTCGCATCAAGCTGGTGCTGCTCCTGCTCATCACCGGTGTGGTGTTCTGGGCGGCACACGTCTACGCGCGCCTCGCAGGGGAACGGCTGCTGGATAACCCCGTGACCTGGGCGGAGGTCCGCCGGGTCGCTGTGCGTGAATGGCCGATCGCCAAGGTGGCCGTTCCGCCCGCCGCCGCGGTGGTGATCAGCCCGCTGTTCGGCCTGGGGGTGGCGGGGACCACGTGGTGCGCGCTGATCGTCGCCTTGACCGAGCAGGTGGGCTGGGCAACCGTCCCCGTCGTGCGGGGCGGCGCCACGGTGCGCGTGGTGTTGGTCAACGGTGCTGTCAATCTCTTGCTCGGAGTGGTCATCGTGCTGGCCAAGGTGGTACTCGAACACTGAACCGCCGCCGATACGAAGGAGCGCGGCCCCTGGTGAGCAGCCCCGATTGCCGAATGGCTGGTGCCGGCGCACGACCGCCGCAAGACGTGCCCGCCGGGCTCCCTGACCATCCAGACCGGTGAACCGTGGCGTAGGACGGCTTCATCGAGGTGGGCCGAACACCTTGTCGGCGCTGCGCGGAGGTCGGGTCGATGCCGCGCCGGACCACCGCGGCGGCGGCGGACGGGCCGGGGGTGATGCGCACCTTGGCGATGTGGTCCCCGTGCCGGACCGCGCCCATGGTCCAGTAGCTCGACAGCAGTACGTGTGCAGCCCACACCCGTCCAGAAGGAATCCATGAACACCCGCCCCGTGCCGGACGACGACCCACAACAGACCCCTGCAACTCCCTCACGGACCACCGGCCCAGCAGCCCCGGCCGATCCGGCCACCTCCGCAACTCCGACGGCCCCCACCGCTCCCGGGACCCCCGCGGCTCCCGAGGCCCCCGCGGCTCCGGCGGCTCCCGCGGCTCCGGTGGATCAGGAAAACCGGCCCGCTCCCGTGCCGTTCGACCCGGAAGCAGCAATCGTCCTGGACGGGCTGGGCGACCTGCGCGCCGCCGAGCCGTCGTCACCCGCGGACGTGCCGCGGTGGCGCGCGCACCTCGCCGAGGCCGCTCCCGATCCCACACTGGAGGAACTGCGCGACGGCGGGAGCTTCGAGGTGGTGGAGCGTGCGGTGCCGGGACCCGACGGAGCGCCGGACGTCCCGCTGCTGATCGCCCGCCCGGCGGGACTGTCCGACGGCGCACCCGTCATCCACCACCTGCACGGCGGCGGCATGATCGGCGGGACCGGCCGCACCGGCATGCCCGGCATCCTGCGCGAGTGGGCCGCACCCCTCGGGCTCGTCGTGGTCTCCGTCGACTACCGTCTGGCCCCCGAGCACCCGTACCCGGCGGGCGTCGAGGACTGCTACGCAGGCATGGTGTGGGTGGCACGGCATGCCGCGGAGATCGGCGGCGACCCGGAGCGGATCGTGGTGGCGGGCGGCAGCGCGGGCGGCGGGCTGACCGCGGCCGTCGCGCTCATGGCGCGCGACCGGGGCGGACCACGCCTCGCCGGCCAGCTGGCCATGTGCCCCATGCTCGACGACCGCAACAACACCCCCTCTGCCCGGCAGATGGCCGGCCGCGGCGTGTGGGACCGGCGTGCCAACGAGGTCGGCTGGACGTCGCTGCTCGGCGAGGCCCGCGGCACCGACCGGGTCCCGCCATACGCGGCACCCGCCCGCGCCACCGACCTGTCCGGCCTGCCGCCGGCCTACATCGACGCCGGCGCCGCCGAGACCTACCGCGACGAGGACATCGCCTACGCCACCCGTATCTGGCAAGCCGGAGGCGACGCCGAACTCCACGTCTGGTCAGGCGGATTCCACGGCTTCGACCAGATCGCCTCCGACACCGCCGTCGCCCGCGACGCCCGCGAGGCCCGCGTCCGCTGGCTACGCCGCATCCTCAACCGGTGAACCCACACCGTTCCCCACGCCCCGTTGCCCCACCGGCCCCGTGGGGTCTGACGCTCTCCGGATAACCGATGGTTCGCGCAGATCGGGGGCGTCTGCTGCGGTTTCGGTCCCGGACCCTTGCGCAGGGCGGGGCGGCGACTGCGCACTCTTCGGCTCGCATTCACCTGATCGTGTACGCGAGCTGTGCCGTGGCCTTCTCGATGACTTCTCCCCCTGATGATCGAGGCGCGCCTGGCGTCGTCCGGGGAGGTCTTTCGTTCTCTTTGGCATGTCCGGCCGCATGCACTGTCCGCTCAAGAGAAACGGCTCATCGTGCATTTGACTCCGCATGAGCAGGAGCGCCTGCTGATCCATGTGGCGGCCGACGTGGCGCAGCGGCGCCGTGACAGTGGGCTGCTCCTCAACTATCCCGAGGTGATGGCCCTGCTGACGGTGCACGTCTTCGAGCAGGCGCGCGCCGGCAAGACGGTCAGCGACATCATGGACTCGGGCCGGCAGTTGTTCGGTCGGGACGAGGTGATGGACGGCGTTCCGGAGATGATCAAGAGCGTGCAGGTGGAGGCCACGTTCCCGGACGGCACCAAGCTGGTCACCCTTCACGACCCCTTCCCGGAGGCCGCAGAGGAACCCGAGGTCCACCCGGGCAAGGTCGAGCACCCCGAGCCACCGCGCAAGCCGGACTGCCCGGTCGACTGCGATGGCGGCAGTGGCAACGGCGCGTCCTCGTGCTGTGACAGGTGCCGGGAACAGGAGGCGGCGTCCTGGTACAAGGCGATTGAGTTCAATGCAGACCTACAGGAAGACGCCACCACGCTGCCGGGTGAGGGCAGGACGAGGATCAGGGTGAAGAACGTGTCGGACCGTCCCATCCAGGTCGGTTCCCACTACCACTTCGCCGAGGTCAACCCGGGGCTGAAGGTCCTCAAGGTCGAGGTTCCGCCCGGTCCGGAGGGGGAGGCGCTCCAGGACCTCAAGGACTGCGAGGCAGCGTGGCTGCGGCGGCTGAACATCGCCGCGGGCACCTCCGTGCGCTTCGAGCCGGGCGACGAGTGCAGCGTCGAGCTGGTGGAGATCCAGGGAGACCGACAGGTCAAGGGACTGCGCGAGGTGACGCACCGGTGAGCACCAACTCAAGCACCCCGTCGAGCAGCAGGCCGGCGAGCTCACCGGAGAACTCGGCGTCGAGCAATGTGCTGAAGCGGGCCGATTACGCCGCTCGGTACGGTCCCACCACCAAGGACCGCGTCCGCCTGGCCGACACCGTTCTGACCGTCGAGATCGAGGCCGACTGGAGCGGCGGTCCGAAGCACAGCGGCAACGAGATGATCTTCGGCGGCGGAAAGGTGATCCGCACGTCGATGGGCATGTCCCACATTCCCCGAAACGGGGATGCTCAGGGCAGGCATCAGCCCGTGGACACGGTCATCACCGGTGCGCTGATCCTCGACTGGTGGGGTGTGGTCAAGGCCGACGTCGGGCTCCGCGACGGTGAGATCGCCGCCATCGGCAAGGCGTACAACCCCGAGACGATGGACCCGATCCCGCCCCACGAGTTCGAGATGCCGGACCGTACGGCCCCGAGCGACAAGCTGCCGGTGCAGCCGGCGAACTTCGTGGTCGGTCCGAGCACCGAGGTCATCTCCGGCAACGGGCGGATCCTCACCGCGGGTGGCGTGGACACCCACGTCCACTTCATCTGCCCGGAGCAGATCCACGAGGCCCTCGCCTCGGGTGTGACCACGCTCATCGGTGGCGGCACCGGCCCCGCCGAGGGCAGCACGGCCACCACGGTGACCCCGGGCGAGTGGCACATCACCCGGGTCTTCGAGAGCCTGGACGCCTACCCGGTCAACATCGGCCTGCTCGGCAAGGGCAGCACGGTGAACCCGGACGCCCTCAACGAACAGGTCGACGCCGGCGTCATCGGCTTCAAGGTCCACGAGGACTGGGGAGCCACGCCCGCCGTGATCGACGCGGCACTGGACGTGTGCGAGAGCCGTCGGGTCCAACTTGCCCTGCATGCCGACTCGCTGAACGAGTCCGGTTTCCTGGACAGCACCCGCGACGCCTTCACGAAGGACGGCAAGAAGCGTTCGGTCCACATCTTCCACGTCGAGGGCGCCGGCGGTGGTCACGCCCCGGACATGATCGAGCTGGTCAAAGAGACGAACGTCCTGCCCGCCTCGACCAACCCGACCCGCCCCCTGACGGTGAACACCGTGGCGGAGCACATCGACATGATGGTGGTCTGCCACCACCTCAACCCGGACATCCCGGCGGACATGGCTTTCGCCGACTCCCGCATCCGGCCCTCCACCATGGCCGCGGAGGACCTCCTCCACGACATGGGCGCCATTTCGATGATGTCCTCCGACGCCCAGGCGATGGGACGCATCGGTGAGATGGTCATGCGTACCTGGCAGACCGCGCACGTCATGAAATCCCGCTACGGCCCTTTGAAGGAGGACCTCGACCACGCGAAGGTCCGCCCGATCGCTGACGACAACGACCACTCGCACCATGCGGGGAGGCTGATCCCGAACGACAACTACCGGGCGCGCCGATACGTTGCCAAGTACACGATCAACCCGGCGATCACGCACGGCATCGACGGCCACGTCGGTTCTGTGGAGACCGGGAAGCTCGCCGACCTGGTGCTCTGGGAGCCCAAGTTCTTCGGCGTCAAGATGCACATGGTCCTCAAGGGCGGGCAGCTCGCGTACGCGCAGGTGGGCGACGCCAACGCGTCGATCACGACGCCGCAGCCTTTCCTGCCGCGGGCGGTCTGGGGCTCCACCGGCCGCTCCCCACAGAGCAACTCGTACAACTTCGCGGCCCCGGGCGTGGCCGACAAGTTGAACTCGCGAGTCGTCACCGTCCAGGACAGCAGCGGGAACGTCATGGAGGTGAAGACCGGGGGGCTTGGCCTCGTCAAGAAGTTCGTGGAGATCTCGACGGGCATCCGGGAGGTCACCAAGGCCGACATGAAGCTGAACGACATGGTGCCGGAGAGCCTCGACGTCGATCACAACAGCTTCGAGGTCACCATCGGTGGTGCGACCACAGGGGACGCCCGCACGGAACTCAACGGGGCGACCGTACCGCGCGCCTACGTGAGTGAAGTCCCCATGGCGCAGAGGTACTTCCTCTTCTGACCGGCCCTTGCCCTGACCGACACCGTCGCTGCGGCCGCCGCCGAGGCGGCGGCCCGCGTGACGACCGAGGGCTTTGACGCCCTGCCATCGGCGTCCTCCCCGCTGCTGGACATCACCGGAGAGCAGCACGCCGCCTGGACCATGCGGCTCTTCGCCTCCTGAATCCACCCTGCCCGCCTGGAGTTTCCATGCACCTCGATCACCCCGTGACCATGCCCCCTCGCCACGCGTACGGCCCCGAGCCGCTGCGCGCGGACCGTAGTCTCCGCGCCTTCCGCGCCTTCCGCGTCGGCCTGGCCGACTGGGTAACAGGGCACCTCACCCGCTGGCGCGCGAAGGCGGCGGCATGAGCGCCGGCGCTCAACTCGCCCAGCCCAAGGCCGCATTCGACCCTACTGGTTCCTCCGCCAGCGCCGAGGAAACCTGCGGACACCCGGATGGCGTGCGTGCTACCGCCCGCATCCGTGCCACGTACAACGGACGCGTCACCACCCTGCCGGAACTGCGCAGCGACGGCCCGTTCCACCTACGACGCATGCGCACAGGCGGCCGGGCCGCCACGGTGGGCGTCATCGGCGCGATGAGCGCCCCGCTCGGCGGCGACCGGCTCACCCTAGACATCACCGCCGAGGACCGGGCCGAACTGGATGTCACCACAGCCGCCGCCACGCTCGCCCTCCGCGGTCCCACCACCGCGCCGGCCACCTACGACGTACGGCTGAGCGTCGGGGAGCACGCCTGCCTACGCTGGCTGCCGAAGCCGCTGATCAGCGCCGCCGACAGCAATCTGCATCAGACCTGCACGGTCAACCTCGCCGCGACCTCGCAACTGGTGCTGCGCGAGGAGCAAATCCTGGGCAGAGCCAACGAGAAGCCGGGCCACCTCGTCAGCCGCATCCGGGTCCACCGCGCCGGCCGCCTGCTGCTCGACCAGCACACCGCCTACGGGGACCCCGAGCCAGGATGGGACGGCCCCGCAGTCCTGGACGGACACCGCGCGGTCGGCCAACTCCTCGTCGTGGGCCCGGAGCTGGACCTCCAGCGTGCCCCCGTCCTGTTCCGCAAAGGGACCAAGGACGGCTGCGCGCTCCTCGCACCGCTGGCGGGCGGCCCGGCACTGCTTGCCACCGCCGTCGCACGGACCTCCTCCGCCCTGCGGGAGCTACTCGACGAAGCACTCGGACACGCCTTCGGCGCGTAGCGCTTCGACGAGTCCCGAGAACCGGACGTGGTCAGTTACGAATCGGAGGACAGCAGGGCGAGCCGGCTGATCATTTTCACGGTGACGGAAGCCACTCCCTCCGAATCGATAGAAGCGGCTTCGGATTCCGACAGGATGACCAAGAACGGATACGATGAACCGTTTCATGGAGTAGTTGGTGATGTTGCTCTACGGGAGTTCACCTACTCCGACGAAGAGCTGGGTGAACAGTTCGCCGTCGACTACCGGTTCGAAGCGGAGGCGGACGGTAATCTGTACGCGATCGTCGCCTTTGGGCCGGTCGGCCGGGAGGGGGAAACCAGGCAAGTGGTGGAGCGGGCGAAAGCGAGCTTCGGAACGGCAGACTGAAATGGGCTCCCGGTCACCACGGCGACAGGGTCACCGGTGGACAGCCGGTGGCGGGGCCGTCAACGGCGACCTCTGAGGCAGCGTCGGCCGTGCAGCGCGCCAGGAAGAGCAGTCAGCCGACCTGACACAGCTGCGTTCCCCCATGGATGCTCAGCTCGCGCAGGAGGCGGGGGAGGGACGGCGGTGCGCTGATCCCGCGGAGGCTCACCGACCGTTGCGGGCGCGGCGCCAGGCGGCGTCGGCCAGCAGGCGCAGGCCGTTGAGGCCGACGATGACGGTGGAGCCCTCGTGCCCGGCCACGCCGAGGGGGAGTGGCAGGGTTCCTGCCAGATCCCAGATGACCAGCCCGGTGATGAACACCGCGGCGATGATGAGGTTCTGCACGACCAGGCGGCGGGCCTGTCGGGAGAGGGCGACGACGGTGGGGATGGTGGCGAGTTCGTCGCGGACGACGACGGCGTCGGCGGTCTCCAGAGCGAGGTCGGATCCGGCCCGGCCCATGGCGATGCCGGTGTGGGCGGCGGCCAGGGCGGGGGCGTCGTTGACGCCGTCGCCGACCACGAGCACCTTGCGCCCGGCCTGCTCCAGCTCCCTGACCGCGGCGACCTTGTCCTGCGGGAGGAGGCCCGCGCGGACGTCGGTGATGCCGGCCTCGTGTGCCAGGCGGGCGGCGGCGCGCGGGTTGTCGCCGGTGACCAGCGCCGGCGCGGCTCCGGTCAGACCGGTGAGGGCGGCGACGGTGGCGGCGGCCTCCTCGCGCAGCCGGTCGGCGATGCCCAGTACCCCGAGAAGGGCGCCGTCGACCTCGACCAGGACGGCGGTACGGCCCTCGTCCTCCAAGCGGGCGGCGGCCGCGGCGGCCGGATGGTCCGTACGCCCGTTCAGCAGCCGGGCGGGGCTGCCGACCGCCACCCGGCGGCCGCCGACGGTGGCCGTCACCCCGGTGCCGGGAGCGGAGGTGAAGTCCTCCGCCACGGGGAGCGCCAGGTCGCGGGCGCGGGCGGCGTCGACGACGGCGCGGGCCAGCGGGTGTTCGCTGGGGTGCTCGGCCGCCGCCGCGAGCCGTAGCAACTCCTCCTCGCTCAGGCCGGAGCCGGCCAGCGGACGGAGGTCGGTGACGTACGGGATGCCCTCGGTCAGGGTGCCGGTCTTGTCCAGCGCCACCGCGTCGATCTGACCGAGCTGTTCCATCACCACGGCCGACTTGACCAGGACGCCGTGCCGTCCGGCGTTGGCGATCGCTGACAGCAGCGGCGGCATCGTGGCCAGCACCACCGCACACGGGGAGGCGACGATCATGAAGGTCATGGCCCGCAGCAGCGTCGGCTGCAGTGCCGCGCCCAACAGCAACGGCACCGTGAACAGCGCGAGCGTGGCGGCCACCATGCCGAGGCTGTACCGCTGTTCGACCTTCTCGATGAACAGCTGGGTGGGCGCCTTGGTCCCGGAGGCTTCCTCGACCAGGGCCACGATCCGGGCGATCACCGAATCCGACGGGTCGCGTGCGACCTTCACACGCAGGGCGCCGGTGCCGTTGAGGGTCCCGGCGAACACCTCGTCGCCCTCCTGCTTGGCCACGGGCAGCGGCTCGCCGGTGATGGTGGCCTGGTCCACCTCGCTCGCCCCGTCCAGGACGCGGCCGTCGGCGCCGACCCGCTCACCGGGCCGCACCAGGACGACATCCCCCACCCGCAGCTGCTGCGCGGGGACCGTCTCCTCGGTGCCGTCGTCGGCCAGGCGGGTCGCCGTTGAGGGCGCGAGGTCGAGCAGACCGCGTACGGAGTCGGCGGTGCGCGCGGTGGCGACCGCCTCCAGCGCGCCGGAGGTGGCGAAGATGACGATCAACAGCGCCCCGTCCAGGACCTGCCCGATTGCGGCGGCGCCGATCGCGGCCACCACCATCAGCAGGTCCACGTCCAGGGTCTTCTCCCGCAGCGCCTGCAACCCCGCCCAGCCGGGCTCCCAGCCGCCGGTGGCGTACGTGAGGGCGAACAACGGGCCCCACGTCCACCCCGGCGCGCCGGTCAGATGCAGCGGCAGGGCGATCAGGAACAGCACCAGAGCGGCGGCTGCCCAGCGGGCCTCGGGCAGGGCGAAGATCCGGGTGCGCCGCCGGGGCGCCACTGCCTCGCGGGCATCCGTGCCCGAGGCCGCCGGGCGGGTGAGGGTGGAAGGCATCGGCACGGGGCCCTTCACGCAGGGGAGAGGGGGGACCCTGCCACCGTAACAGGAATGCATGAAGAGACATTCATTTATTCATGGAAAGGGCCCCTAGTATGGGGTGCATGGGTCATGGAGCCGCACCGCCTGCCGACAGCGTCCCGCGCACACGCCTGGACGCGGCCCATGCCGCCCGGGTGGCCACCACCCTGCAGGCGCTGGCCACCCCCTCCCGGCTGCTGATCCTCGCCCGGCTGCGGGAGGGCCCGCTGCCCGCCACGGAGCTGGCCGCCGAGGTCGGCATGGAACAGTCCGCCTGCTCCCACCAGCTCCGCCTGCTCCGCAACCTCGGCCTGGTCACGGGCACCCGCCAGGGCCGTTCGATCGTGTACGCGCTGTACGACAACCACGTCGCCGCGCTGCTGGATCAGGCCGTGTACCACATCGAGCATCTGCAACTCGGCCTCGCCGACCCGCCCCGCCCGGCCGGCGGCGACGAGGAAGCCGCCGCCGCCCGACCCTGAGCAGAGGGCCGGCGCGGAGCGCGGCGCACCCTCATCGCCGGCGGAGCGGCCGGTGCGGCGAGCGCGGCATATCCCCAGCGGAGGGTGACGGTCGCGGCGGTCGGCGAGCGCGCCGAAGAGGGGTTTGAGCCCCGGTCGGGTTGTTCGGCGATGACCAGGCACCGGTGAGCGGTCTCAGTCTGCGAGTTCGACCTGGAGTTCGATCTCGACGGGGGCGTCCAGCGGGAGGACCGCGACGCCGACAGCGCTGCGGGCGTGGCTGCCTTTGTCGCCGAGGAGGTTGCCGAGCAGTTCGCTGGCACCGTTGATGACGCCGGGTTGGCCGGTGAAGTCCGGTGCGGAGGCCACGAATCCCACGACCTTGACGACACGCTTGATGCGGTCCAGATCGCCCGCGACCGATTTCACGGCCGCGAGGGCGTTCAGCGTGCAGGTGCGGGCCAGGTCCTTGGCCTGCTCGGGAGTGATGTCGGCACCGACCTTGCCGGTGAGGGGCAGCGTGCCGTCGATCAGGGGGAGTTGCCCGGCGGTGTGGACGTACGGGCCGGACCGGACGGCCGGCACGTATGCGGCGAGTGGTGCGGCGACCACGGGCAGGGTCAGCCCCATTGCCTCGATCTTCTTCTCGATGATGCTCATGTCCGTACCTTTCTTGATGATCACGCGTGCGGTGGCGGCGGTAGCCGGCGACCTTCTTGGGACGCCGGGGCCAGGTCGGTCACTGTGATCCGTGGAATTGCGGGTGCCACACCTCACGTGCGTGGCCTTGGTCGTCGACCACGGTGATGTCGGGCCAGCGGTCGAAGGCGGAGCAGGGGTGGGAGATCCCGAGGTCGACCTCGTCGCCTACGTGCAGACCGTATGCCTCGGTGAGGACCAGGTGGTGGTCGTAGATCTGGGTCGCGGTCGCCGTGGTGGCCGGTCGCGGCAGCCCCTGCGCGTCGTGCGCGCTGACGAGCACCGGCAGGCCCGCGTCGTAGGGCAGTTCACGTTTCCCGGCACCGACGATGGCACGCCCTGATTCCGGCGTGGAGAGCACCACAGCCCGGACCGTCAACGCCGCGCTCAGGCCCGGCAGGGGCGAGACGTGTTCGTATGTGCCATGGTCGTGGGTGACGTAGCAGCCCGACCGAAGAACGGGCACCATCGGCAGATCACCCCGGTGCGGCGCGGCTTCTGCAAGGACGTGGACGACTCGGTCGGGAAAGGCGGAGCCGCCCATGCTGAAGACCGGATGCGCGGTCTCGAACAGCGGAGTGAGGCTGTGGAACACTGCGATCGCCTTCCGGCAGTGCTCGTCGACATCCGTGAGGGTGGCGGCGTCCCGGAGGTTGGGCCGCACACCCTCATAGCCCGCAACACCGGCAAGAAGGAGTCCGGGTGACGCCTGGACAGCCGTGGCCAGGTCACGGGCCGCGGCAGGCTCCCGCACGCCCGTCCGGCATCCGTCCGCTCCGATATCGATGAGGACACGCAGGGAATGGGGTGCACCGTCCATGGCCGACCGGGCGAGGCCGACCCCGCTGAGGGAGTCGACGAAGCAGTAGACCTCCAGCCCCGGCATCTCGTCGAGCCGCCGCCGGATCAGGGCGAGGTCGGCGCGGTGGATCACTTGATTGGCGATGATCACACGCCGTATCCCCCACTCCAGGGCACTGTCGGCCTGTGTCACGGTGGCAACCGTGACGCCCCACGCTCCCGCGGCCATCTGCCGTTCGACGATGGGGCGCGTCATGGTGGTCTTGATGTGCGGAGCCAGCTCGACGTCCTGATCGCGGCACCAGTCCGCCATGAGCTGGACATTGTGATCCAGCGCGGGCAGGTTGAGGCGGAGCTCCGGCACCCTCCGGGGCCGGCACCCGCCAAGCGGCGTGTCGTGATCCATGGGTTCTCCTGACTTTGGGGCCGTAGGTTTCACGCTCTATGACGCGGCAGGTGATGAGGATGAGCTGGCTGATCGCTGGGCGCCGGCCGGCAGCCGGTTGGCGTAGATCGTGAGGCTGCCGACCAGCAGCAGGGCCACCACCGAGAGCAGGCCCACCTCCGTGCTGCCGGTGGCGTCCTTGACGAAACCGATCAGGGTCGGGCTGATGAAGCCGCCGAGCAGGCCGATGCTGTTGATCAGGGCGATCCCGCCGGCCGCTGCCGTGCCCCTCAGGTAGGTCGAGGGCAACGCCCAGAACACCGAGTAGGACGCCCACATACAGGCCGTCGCGACGATGATGGCGATGAGCGAGACCACGAAGCTGCTCGCGGTGAACGCGGCGACCGCGAGCGCGACGGCGCTGATCAGCGCGGTGATCGAACTGTGCAGGCGGCGCTCACCGGTGCGGTCCGAGCGCCGTCCCAGCACCACCATCAGTACGATCGCGAACGCGTACGGCAGCGCCGAGTAGAGGCCGATCGAGCCGATGTCGGTGAGCCCGTTCTCCTTGAGGATGGTCGGCAGCCAGAAGCTCACCGCGTACAGGCCGCTGATCAGGCAGAAGAGGCCGAGGGCCAGGGCGTAGACGCGGGGATCGCGCAGCACCTTCCGGAAGTCGTGCTTGCCCTGGTCGCCGTCCACCACGAGATCGCGGCGCAGCAGTTCCTTCTCCTCCGCGCTGAGCCAGGTCGCCTGCTCCGGCGAGTCGGCCAGCCTCCTCCAGACGGCCAGCGCGAGCACCAGGCACGGCAGTCCTTCCAGCAGGAACATCCACTGCCAGCCGTGCAGTCCGGCGGTTCCCTCGAAGTGCGTGATCAGCCACGAGGACACCGGACCGCCGATCATCGAGCCGATCGGGCCGGGCAGCAGAAGCAGCCCCAGCGGGGCCGCCATCCGCGCCGGCGGGTACCAGTAGGTGAGGTAGAAGATGATGCCGGGAGCGAAACCGGCCTCGAACACGCCGAGCAGGAAGCGCAGCACGTAGAAGCTCGTCGGGTCGCTGACGAACATCATCGCCGCCGCGGTGAGCCCCCAGAGGAGCAGGATGCGGCAGAGCGTTTTACGGGTGCCGATCTTGGACAGCAGCAGGTTGCTGGGCACCTCGAAGATCACGTAGCCGAGGAAGAAGATCCCGGCGGCCAGCCCGTAGACCGACTCGCTGATCCCGATGTCCTGCTGCATGGCCAGCTTGGCGAACCCGATGTTGACCCGGTCCAGGAAGGCGAAGGTGTAGCAGAGGACGAGCAGCGGCAGGATCCGCCAGCCCACCCGCCGGTACAGCACATCCCGCGCCACTGGCGTATTTGTCATGGCCATGTTTGCTCCTTCAGGTGCGGTGGCGACCGAAGATCGGTTCTCCGGGCAGGTGGTCGAGTTGGATCTGCTCGTCGCGGACCACGAAGGTGCCGCCCACGAGCACGTGGTCGATGCCGGTGGAGGGGCGTACTCGGGTGGCGGTGGCCCCGCTGGCGATCGCGTCGGGGTCGAAGACCACGATGTCGGCGTCGGCCCCGACCTGGATCCGGCCCTTGCGCTTCATCGCGGGCGCGGCCGCTTCCAAGATCTGCGCCGGCAACAGGGTGCAGCGCCGGACCGCTTCGGCCAGCGGCATTACGCCCAGCTCGCGGACCAGCCAGCCGAAGGTGCGCGCGTAGCAGCCGACGCTGCGTGGGTGGGTGAAGACATCGTCGGCGACCGGCCAGGTTTCGCTGGTTCGCCCCACCAGCGGAACGGCGTCCGAGGCGATCGCGGTGTCGGCGAACAGCAACGAGTGCTGCAACGTTTCCAGGTCCGCAGGGTTCGACTCGTCGAGCCAGTCGAACTGGATCAGCGCGCCGGGATCCTCCTGGCGCAGCTGCGCCAGCCGCGCCGCGTCCGCGACACGTTCCCCCGTGGACAGGCAGAGGATGTTCTTCGGCACCATGCCGAGCCGGTGCAGCAGCTCGGGTGCGAGGAACGCCGCCCCGATCACGGTCGACGCCGAGCCGTACGGATATGCCTCGGTGGTGATGTGCAGGCCGTTTCCCCGAGCCCGCTCCACCGCCGCCGCGACGTCGTCGATCATCCGGTTGGAGGTGCTGTTGATGTGGCACATGTGCATGTGCGCGCCGGTGCCGGCCGCCGCCGCGATCACCTCCAGCGCGCCCTCCAACGAGGTCCCGGGCTCCTCGGTGGAGATGAAGCGGGTGTGGGTGAACGTCGGCACGCCGAGCCTCGCGGCCAGCGAGGCGACCGCGACATACTCGTCGCGGCCCGAGTCGGGCGCGTACCCGACCAGCATCCCGATGCCGAGCGCTCCGTCGTGGATCTGCTCCTCAAGCAGGTCCAGCACCCTCGCCATGTCGCGGGCGCCCACGGGGCGGCGCCAGTTCGGTGCGCCCTGGTACTTGGAGAACATGGCGAACGACGACGCATCCAGGGCCACGCCGTCGAGCAGGCGCATCCGCGCCAGCGCCCACCCCGCGGAGTAGCCGAAGTTGATCGGCCGCCCTTCCGCGGCCGCCTCGGCGTAGGCCGCTCGGACCGGCAGCGCGCCCGCTTCGAGCTCCAGCGCCGTGGTGACGCCGTCGAGGGCCTGCAGCCGAAGCCCGGTGACTGTCTGCGCGTGGCTGTGAAGGTCGATGAAACCCGGCGTCAGCACGCGGTTCGACACGTCGACGACCACGTCCCCGGCCAGTCGATCCGAGGTCACCGCCACGATCCGACCGCCGCTGACAGCGACGTTGCGCACCTCGTCGAGACCCGTTTCCGGATCGATCACCCGCGCACCCGCCAGGACCAGGTCGATCTGCTGCTCACTGCTCATCATGCGGAGCAGCATGGGGAAGCTTCGGCACAGGAGCCGCAGAATGATGAATATCTCCATCAGGCCCGGCTAGAATGTGGGAAAACAACGGCATGGCCATGCGGCTGTCATGTACGAGGGGGCCACGGGTGCTGGACGAAACCGATCTCGCGTTGGTGGACGCCCTGCAGATCAACCCGCGGGCCAGCTGGACCACGTTGGCCGAGGTGCTGGAGCTGGCGCCGATCACGCTGGCCCGCCGCTGGCAGCGGCTCACCGACGACGGCGCGGCCTGGATCACCGTGGCACTGGGCAACAGCTTGTCGAAGGGCGCGATCGTCGAATTCTCCTGCGCGCCGGGCACCGCCACGCAGGTCGCCGAACGGCTCGCCGAACTACCGCACGTGATCACGGTCGGCGTGACCACCGGCGAGTACGAGGTCTTCGCCCTCATCATGGCGCCGTCCCTGGCGGCGATCTCGACCGTGCTCCTCAAGACGCTGCCGCTACCGGAGCAGGTCACCAAGGTCCGCAGCCACGTGTTCGGCAGCACCTTCGGCGGCATCATCTGGCGCCTTGGGGTGATGAACCGCAGCCAGGCCGACCAGGTCCGTGAGGCGATCGGCCCGCTGCCACGCAAGATCCGGCCGTTCGGCGCCGCCGACCGAGCCCTGTTCCTGGCGCTCGGGCACGACGGCCGGCGCCGCTACGCGAGCCTGGCCGACGAGCTCAACACCACTCCGCCGGCGGTCAAGCGCCGCCTGGAGCGGCTCCACCGGCACGGCGACATCACGTTCCGCTGCGACGTCGCCCGGCCGCTCGCCGGCTGGCCCACCATGGCGCTGCTGTGGCTGACTGTGCCCGACGTCGAGGTGCAGCGCATCGGAAATGCGCTCGGCAGTTGGCCGGAGACCCGGCACTGCGCGGCCGTGACCAGCCCGGCGAACCTGGGCCTGATCGTGGGCTTGCGCTCCCTGAACCACCTGGACGAACTGCTGATCAAGATCGCCCGCGAGCACCCCGACGCCAGGGTGGTGGACCGCAGGCTCGTCCTGCAGATGACCAAGGTCTACGGCCGCATCCTCGACGAACAGGGCCGCAGCACCCGAGTGGTCCCGGTCGACCCCTGGACGGCCCTGTCGACCTGACTGCGGCGTGGGGAGGCGTGCTCTCTCTCGCGGAAACTGCAGAAGTCCCACATCACAGAACTCAGCGGGATCGGCCAGCTGCCGGAACCCGGCATGGCTACAAGGCCCCGGACCAGGCCCCAGCACGGCGCGAGCGGACAAGGGCTACTCCGCCGCACGTTCCAAGGTGGAAGGCCGATCAGAAGGGGGTAGGGGCGAACCCGCCCTTGACGCCACATCAGCTCCCTCCCTGCTGCGACCGCTACTCATGCGACCGATACCCCCGAACCACCCCCTCGCCCACGCCACCCCCCTGCTCAGCCGGACCAGGCACCCCCGGCCCCATCCCCTGCGCCGCACGCGCCATCCCCGCGATGAACGCCTGTACGGCAGGGGTCTGCGACCGCGGCGCGGTCGCCACGCAGATGGTGCGGGTGACGACCGGGCGGCAGGGGATGAGGCGTACGCCCGGGTGGTGGGCGGGGACGGCCATGCGGGGGACCAGGGCGGCGGTGAGGCCGGCGGACACCAGTTGGAGCTGGGTGCTGTAGTCGGCCACGCAGTAGCGGACCTGGACGTCGGTGACCGCTTGGCGGCGTAGCAGTTCGACGAGGGCCTGGTGGGCGTCGCTGCCGGTCGGGCAGCTCGCCCAGACGAGGCCGTGCAGGCTGTTCAGGGGGACTTCCGTCAGGTGGGCGAGCGGGTGGCGGTGGTGGACGGCCAGGAGCGCGTTCTCGCGTACCAGGGGGTGGGTGAGCACGCCCGGGGGGATGCGGGCCGGGGCGTGGGTCCAGCTCTCCATCACCACCGCGTCCAGCCAGCCGGCTTCCAGATCCGGCAGCAGGTCCGACGCCTCGCCGTCCTGGACCTCGGGCTCCAGACGCGGATGGGCGTCCGTGAGGGCCAGCAGGGTTTGCGGAAGCAGCGAACGTAACGCCGAGGCGACCGCGCCCACCCGTAACGGCCCCGCGACCAGGCCGCTGATCGCCGCGAGGTCCGCGTCGGCCTGCGCCGCCGTCTCGGTCATCCGGTTGGCGGACGCGGCCAGGACCCTTCCGGCGTGGGTGAGACGGATGCCCCGGCCATCGCGTTCGACGAGGGCGGAGCCGGCCTCGCGTTCCAGGCGGCGCAGATGTTGTGAGACGGCGGGCCCCGTCACGTGCAGCGCCTCGGCTGCCGCGCGGACCGACCCCAGTCGCGCCACCGCGTCGAAGACGCGCATTCTCTCCCAACTCACCATGTGCGAAGGCTAATGAATACAGCGAACAAACAGTAAGTAGTGGTGTCGCGTCGAGGGTGGAAGGCTGCCTGACGTGGAAGCCGCACCGAAGCCCCGAACCCCCGCCCCCGAGCGTGCCCCGGAGACGTCGGGCACCCAGACGAAGGCAGCCGCTCTGATCATCGGAGGGGCGGCCTGCCTGTCGATGTCGGCGGTTTTCGTCAAACTCGCCGACGTCAACGCGGGCACTGCGGCCTTTCTGCGCTGCGCCATCGCGCTGATCGCCCTCGTGCCGATGTGCGTGTACGAGACCCGTCGGCGCGGCGGCATGCCCGCCGCGCTGCACCGGAACGCGATCCTCGCGGGCGTGTTCCTCGGCGCCGACTACGTGATGTGGACCCTCAGCATCCTGGACATCGGCGCCGCGGTGTCCACCGTGCTCATCAACGTGCAGGTGATCGTCTTCCCGCTGCTGGCACGGGTCTGGGACGGCACGCGGGTGACGCGCCGCTTCCTGCTGGCCTGTCCGTTGATGCTGGTGGGCATCGCACTGGCGGGCGGCGTCGTCGACTCCGGCGCGCAGGCCGTGCACCCCGTGCGGGGGGCACTCCTGGGCATCGGTGCGGGCAGCGCCTACGCGGTGTATCTGTACCTGATCCGCCGCTGTGGCCAGCGTTCGCCCCGGCATGTGGTGACCCCGGTCTGCGTCTCGACGGCCGCGGCCACCGTCAGTTCCGGTGTCATCAGCCTGCTCACGACCGGGCTGCCGCTGGCGGTCCCGGCCGCCTCGTGGGGCTGGATCGTGGCGCTGGCGCTCCTCGGCCAGGTCGCGGCCTGGCTGCTGATCAGCAAGGGAGGGCCGCTGCTCCCGCCCAACACCGCGGCGGCGCTGCTGCTCCTCCAGCCGGTCATGGCGATCGCGTTCGCCCTCCTCATCCTCCGCGAGACGCCCACTCCGACCCAGCTGGGCGGCTGTGCCCTGGTGATCGCGGCGGTGTGGACCAGCAACCGCACACCCCGGACGAAGCCCGCGGTGCGTCCCGCGTAGCGACCGCGACGGCAGGGACCGGTAACCCCCTCGGATGAAGCCTGTGGTGCGCCCCCGCGCGTAGCGGCGCGGGCCACGCGTGCCCGCCCCGGAAAGGGAAACGAGATGGAACGCTTATCGGCCGACGACCACGGCCTCATCGCCCCGGTGAGCCTGCCCCGTGACGGCACGGCTCCCGGGAAGCTCAGCGGCCCGGACGAGTACGACGCCTTCTTCCGCATCCACTACGACGACGTCTCCGATGCCGCCTGGGCGCAGCAGGCCCTCGCGGTCACCCGCAAGGTCGCCGACGACCTGCGGGACTCCAGCCTGGGCGAGGCGGAACGAGCCGATCTGCTGGACGGGATGAATCTCCTCCTCCAGCACGCCCTGGCCCTCACCGCCGGCCGGTAGCGAATTTCCCCAGCGCGGCCCGCTCGAAAGTTCACCGTGACCTCCGTAATGCGGTGTGCCCGGCCCCGGGCACCGAGATCAAAGGATGTCGGCATGAAACTGACCAGCGACCAGGAAATCGCCATCCGCAGGTGGAAACTCGGCCATCACATCTTCCACCTCCACTTAACGATGATGAACTCCCATCTCCTCGCGTTACACACCGCGCTCGACAGCGAGGAATGGCCCACCTGCCGACAGTTGCTGTCCACCCTCACCCGCCTCTACCGCGCCTCCACGGCGTCGATGCAGTACGCGTCGGACTTCCCCGCCGACGCCTACCACGGCCTGCTGCGACCCGCGATGGAGCCGCCGTGGGTCAGCCCCGGATTCTCCGGTAAGTTCAACGCCGACCACGAGCGGATGCTCGATCTGCTGAAATCCGTCCGTACTCCCCTGAAAAAGGCCGCACGCGACGGCCGGGCGCCGGACGACGTGAACGAGGCGGCCCGCGATTTGTGGCGGGAGCAGTCGCGTAATCGCGCGAATCACAAGCTCATCTGCGAGAAATTCGTTCCCGGCGGCACATCCCTGCTCCAGGAATACTTCGCCACCAGCGGAAAGTAAAGGAGAGGGCCCATGTCCTTCACCATCGTGGAAACCTGGTACCTGACCGACGAGGCCGCGGCGCAGGCCACCCGCACCATGCAGCTCATCGACGACGCGCTCGGCGACAACGCCCACCACCACCCGGGCTGGAACGGCCACGCCACCTTCCTCCAGGACCGGGACGACCCGCGCGTCGTCACCTGGGTCTACCCCTGGCGCAGCGCGGAGGACCACGCCGATCTGCTGAAGTCCGAAGAGGACCTGGTCAGACCGTTGATAGCCGAGTACTGCACCCGCCCCCGCGAGGTCCGCTACGCCGTGGAGCTGCCCGTGGAGGTCGACCATGACCACCACTGACCACCTCGCCGCGCCGTCCGCGCCGCCCGCCGGCCCGCCCCCGGCGGTCGGGGACTGGACACCGGAGGAGCTGGAGCGCAACGGGCGTCTGCTGTTGCAGCGGCTCAGCGAGCACTTCGCCTCCTTACGGACGCAGCCGGTGACCACCGACCGGTCGGCGAAGGACATCCACCAGCTGTTCGACGAGCCGCTGCCGAGGGACCCGCAGGACTTCGCCGCCGTACTGGACCAGACATGGCGGGACGTGCGGCCGCACCTCACGCAGTGGAACCACCCCCGCTTCCACGCCTACTTCTCCAACAGTTCCAGCGGCCCGGCGATCCTCGCCGAGACCGCCGCGGCCGCCCTGAACGTCAATGTGATGCTGTGGGACGCGGCACCGGCCGCCGCCGCGGTGGAGTCCACCGTGCTGCGCTGGCTCTGCGAGATGCTGGCCTATCCGGCCGACGGCGACGCCGTACTCGTCGACGGCGCCTCCCTGGCCACCCTGTACGCCCTCGCGGCGGCCCGCGAACACCTCACCGGTCTCGACGTCCGCCGCACCGGACTCGCGGGCGGGCCCGTCCTGCGGGTGTACGCCTCCGACCAGACCCACAGCAGCATCGACAAGGCGGCCATCACCCTCGGCATCGGGCTGGACAACGTGGTGCGCCTGCCCGCCCGGCCCGACGGCAGCATGGACCCGGCCGGCCTCGACGCCCGCCTGCGCGAGGACGTGAGGAACGGCTACCGCCCGCTCGCCGTCGTCGCCAACGTCGGCACCACCTCCACCGGCGGCATCGACCCGCTCGACGCCATCGCCGAACTCTGCGCACGGCACGGCGTCTGGCTGCACGTCGACGCGGCGTACGGCGGGTTCTGGCGGCTGGCCGGGCCCGTCCGGCCGCACCTGCCCGACCTGGCAGTGGCCGACTCGCTGGTGGCCAATCCGCACAAGGTGCTGCTCTGCCCGATGGAGGCCAGCGCCCTGCTGTCCCGCCACCGCGACGCGCTGACCAACACCTTCCGGCTGGTTCCCGAGTACCTGACGACGCGCCATGAGGACGGCAGCGTCGACTTCATGAACTACTCCCTGCAACTGGGGCGGCAGTTCCGCGCGCTGAAGCTGTGGTGGATCCTCAAGACGTTCGGCACCGACGGGATCGCCGCCCGCCTCACCGCGTCCACGGCCCTCGCCGACCGGCTGCGTTCCGTCGCCGCGGCCGCCCCGCACTGGCAGGTCACCAACGCGCACACGCCGTTCCCGCTGGTCTGCCTGCGGTACGCGCCGGACGGCCTCGACCGCACGGCGACCGACGACCTCAACCGCCGCATCCACCACCGCGTCAACGCCGGGCGCCGCTCGTACGTCTCGCACACCGTCACCGACGACGGCTATGTCATCCGCGTCTCGATCGGCAACATCCACACCCGCGCCGAGGACGTCGACGCCCTCTGGGACGAACTCACCGCCGCGGCGCGGCAGGAAGGCGGCCACCTGTGACGGCCTCGCCGCCCGCGCCCGCGCCCGCGCCCGCGACCGCGACCGCGGACCCCGACACCTTCACCGAACGCCTCGGCGCCTTCTACGCCGTGGGCCGCTGGTCGGCCGTCAACGACAACCTGCCGTGGACCCCGGCCCCCCAGTCCCTGCCCTGCATGTGGCGGTACGCGAACCTGCGGCCGTTCGTCCTGGAGGCCGCCGAGTTCGTCAAGGGCGACGCGGCCGCGCTCCGGGTCCTCACCCATCTCAACCCCGGACACCGGGGGTACGAGGCGGCCTGCGGGCACCTCTACTCGGGTCTGCAGGCCCTCAAACCGCAGGAGTCGATGACCTGCCACCGGCACGCGGCGTCGGCCGTCCGCTTCGTCCACGAGGGGCACGGTGGCTGGACGGCCGTCGACGGGGACCGTATCGACGTCGGCACCGGGGACGTGATCATCACCCCGGGCCGGCGCTGGCACGAGCACGGCAACGACGCCGACGAGGGCCTGGTCATCTGGCAGGACCTCACCAACGACCCCCTGGTCAACACGCTCGGCGCCAACTTCTTCGAGCTCCACCCCGACGGCACCCACCTGCCGACGACCCCGCGCCGCGACACCCACGCCACCTGGGGCGGCTTGCTGCTGCCCGACACCCGGCGTCGGCACGAGGGCTCCCCGCTGTACGCCTACCCGTGGGAGAAGTGCCGGGAAGCCCTGGAGAACGCGGCCCGGGCCGGTCACCACGACCCCCACGACGCGGTGGTGCTGGAGTACGCCAACCCGGCGACGGGCGGCCCGGTCACCCCGACCACCGGCTGCCGTCTCCAGCTCCTGCGGGCCGGGGAGCGGACGCGGACGCACCGCCGTACGGGCGCCGTGGTGTACGTCGTCGCGGAGGGCACCGGTACGACCACGATCGAGGGCACCGACTTCGAGTGGTCGGCGGGCGACACCTTCTGCGTGCCGTCCTGGGCCCGGCACCACCACACCCACCGCAGCGGCACCGGCGAAGCCGTGCTGTTCTCCGCCGACGAGTCCCCCCTCCTCCGGACCCTCGGCCTGTACGCCGAGGACACCGGTCCGTTCGACGGGTCCTGACCGCCCGCACCGCCCGGGGCCTTCGGGCCCCGGGCCCCGTAAGAAGAGAGGAAGACTCATGCTTCGCATTCTCGTGATGCTGTCCGCCGCCACCCGGATGCCGTTGACGGACGGCAGGACCCGGACCGTCGGATTCTGGCCCGAGGAGGTCACCGAACCGCTGGCGGTCTTCGACAAGGCCGGGGTGCATGTCACCACGGCGACCCCCGACGGACGGCCCGCCGAGGCGGACCCGGCGGGCTTCACCCCGGAGGGCACCGGCCTCTCACCGGACGGGTGTCAGGCGCTCCGCGACGCCGTGGCGGGACACCGGGAACGGCTGGCGCACCCCGTGCCGTTGCAGGAGATCCGCGGCGAAGCCTTCGACGCCGTCTTCGTACCCGGCGGCTACGCCCCGATGATCGACCTCTGGTGCGACCCGCACTGCGGACGCATCCTGGCCGACGCCCATCGGGCGGGGCGCCCGGTCGCGGCGGTCTGCCACGGCCCCGCCGCGCTGCTGTCCTGTACCGACGCGCAGGGGGACTGGCTCTTCACCGGCTACCGGATGACGTCGTTCACCGACGCCGAGGAGAAGGACGTGGCCCTGCTCGACGTCCTGCCGTGGACCTCGCAGCAGTCGTTGGTCCGTCAGGGCGCCCACTTCTCGTCCGGACCGGCGCCCTGGGCCGAGCACCTCGTGGAGGACCGCGGGCTGCTCACCGGCCAGAACCCGGCCTCGGCCCGCCCGCTCGCCGAGCGGCTGCTGGCCCGGCTGGACGGCGGTCAACCGCCCGCCGCCTGAGCGTGCCCGCGGCGGGGGGGGGGGGGGGGGCGGCGCGGGGCGGGCCCGCCGGCGGCGCGGCGCCGGGCGGGGCG
>NZ_JBHYGX010000009.1:0-18269 GCF_042739975.1 Streptomyces sp. NPDC059080 | reverse complement strand
CGGGGCCTCCCCCGCCGCGCGCCGCCGGGGCCCCGCGCGGGACCTCCCCCCGCCCGTCCCCCGGCCCCCGCGCCCCCCCCCCCCGGCATCGCCCACCGCCGTCCTCGTCCGGTCGCCCACACCGCCAGGGCGGAGGCACCGGTCCACGCCGCCGCGTAGCCGAAGCCCACCGCCGGGCCGAAGGCCGTCCAGAGGAGGCCGACGGCGGCCGAGGAGGCGAAGTCGCCGAGGGACTGGACGAGGCCGAGCAGGCCGAAGCCGCTGCCGCGCAGGGCGTCCGGGAGCATCCCCGCCACCAGGGTCGACTCGGCGGTCTCGACCAGCCCGATGCCGCTGCCCGCCAGCACGAAGGCGGCCAGCAGCGGCGGCCAGCCGTGCCAGGGAACGGCGAACATGCCGTACGCCGCCAGATAGAGGACGCCGCCGGTGGCGAAGGCGACGCGGGGGCCCGCCCGGTCGATCCAGTGGCCGCCGAGATAGGCCACGGCGGCGGCGAGGGCGTTGTGCGCCGCGTAGATCAGGACGGCCAGCGAGGTGGCGGCGGCGAGGTCGCGGGCGCCGTGGTGCAGGAGTTGGGTGGCGCGCAGGATGAGGAGGGTGACGGCGATGTTGCCGACCTCGAACATCGCGACGGGCAGCAGCGCACGGGCCATCCCGGCGCGCCGCAGTGCGCCCAGGCGGAGCCGGATACGGCGCCGGGCGAACGGTTCCGCGAGGGTGCGGCGGGCCTCACGACCGGCGAAGGTGATGGCCACCGCCGCGAGCAGCCCCGGCAGGGCCGCGCAGTAGAGCGTGGTGCGGATGCCGACGAGGGAGACCAGCAGCGCCGCGAGGAGGGGGCCGACGACGGCGCCGAGGTTGTCCCCGGCCCGCTCCAGGCCGAAGGCGCGCCCGTAGGCGTGGCGCGGGGCGAGGGAGGCCAGGAGCGCGTCCCGGGCCGGTGACCGGATCCCCCGCGAGGCCCACGCCGTGGCGCGCAGCGCGCCGGCCTGCCATACGGATGTGGCGAGGCCGAGGGCGCCGGTGGCCAGGGCCGTGCCGAGGTAGCCGCCGGTGACGATCCGGGCCCGGCGCGCCGGGGAGTTGGCCAGCGGGCCGCCCGCCAGTTTGGCGATCCCCGTCAGCGCGTCGCTGACGCCCTCGACCACACCGAGCGCGCCCGGGGACGCGTGCAGGGTGGACGTGAGGAAGCCGGGCAGCACCGCGGTCGCGATCTCGTGCCCGGCGTCGCTGAAGAAACTCGCCGCACCGACGCCGCCCACCCCGGCGCTGTACCAGCCGCTCCGCTCGCCCCGCTGCGGCTTCTGCCCGGTGTGGTCGTCCATGGGGAAGTGTCCTACCGGGTGGCGCCGGTGGTGCCGTCGCGCCACGCCGGGCAGCGGGCGGCGCTCCGTCACGGTCGCCCGGCGAGCGACGGCGCGGCCGGGGCCGGCGCCGGGCCCCGCGGCCCTACGCCCCGGATCACTGGGCAGGCAGCCGTACCGAGTACAGCGAAGGCGTGTCGAGCCGACGGGAGATGAGTACGGCGCCGGTGACCGCGAAGAGCAGGGGGACCATCAGGGCGTCGAGGGTGCGGGTGAGTTCCAGGGCCAGGACGACGGCGGCGACGGGTGCCTGCATGGCGGCGGCGAGGACCGCGGCGGCGCCGATGATCGCGAAGCCCGCGGCCGGGCCCGGCCAGACGAGCGCCCAGCTCTGCCCGGCGAGGGAACCGAGCAGCGCACCGGTGGCGAGGGTCGGGGTGAAGAGCCCGCCGCTGGCGCCGCTGCCCAGGCTGCCCGCGGTGGCGAGCGGTTTGAGGAGGAACAGCGCCACCAGTGTGGCGACGCCGAACTGCGCGCCGAAGGTGAGCTGGACGATGTCCTTGCCGTTGCCGAGGAGTTGAGGGTACGGCACGCCCAGCGCGCCGACCGCGGTGAACACCAGCGGCGGCGCGACCAGCAGCCCCCACCCCGTCGGCCGGCGTCCGTGCGCGATGCGGATCAGCCGCACCCAGCCGACCGCGACCAGCCCGGCGAACGGGCCGATCACCAGGGCGAACACGAGCAGCGACGCGGACAGCGGCACCTCGGGCAGCCGGTAGGTCGGCCCGGTCGGGAGCACGGTCCAGGAGACCGCGGTGGCCAGGCACGAGGCGGCCAGCGCGGGCAGCACCAGCCGCAGCGACAGGACGCCGAGCATCACCTCCAGGGTGAGCAGTGCCCCGCCCAGCGGCACGTTGTACACACAGGCCATGCCCGCCCCGGCGCCGCAGGCGGCCAGCAGTCTGCGGTGCGCGGTGCCGAGACGGGCCCAGTCGGACAGCCGGGACGCGAGCGCCGCACCGGCCAGCCGCGGCGCGGCCTCCCGGCCCAGCGACGCGCCCATGCCCACGATCACCATGGACAGCACCGCGGTGCCCAGACTGCGCCACAGCGGCAGCCGCCCCTCGTCCCGCCACAGCGCCGTGCTCACCTCCGGCCCGCCGGGCCCCGTCCACCGCCGCAGCAGCCACCAGCCGGTCCCGGCCACCACCCCGGCGACGGCCAGCGCCACCACCCGGCGGTCCGCGCCCGCCCGTTCGACCGCGGCCAGGAAACTCCCCGACCGGTAGGAGTACGTGAGATGGGCCACCGCGTACAGCAGCGCCATCAGGGCGGCGCCCGCGAGTCCCGCCAGCACGCCCGTGGCCACCACCAGCACCCAGAACCGCGCGGACAGCGAGGGGACATCCGCCGGGGCGACGAGGTTCGGCTGCTCCAGCACCCCGCCGCCCCGGGCCCCGGCCCGTCCGTGCCCGCCGCTTCGCTCTGCGCCCATCGCCCGCCTTCCCGGCAGGTCCCGGCGCCGCTGCCGGACCCTGACGGGCATCGTCTCCCGGCCCGCCGGGCACGGGGCGGCGCCCGGCGCGCGTGTCGTGGTCCCGTACGCCGGAGGCCGCGGCCACGTGGCGTGCGTCACAGGCGCGGGAAACCGGGAAACCGGGAAACCGGGAAACCGGGAAACCGGGAAACCGGGAAACCGGGAAACCGGGAAACCGGGAAACCGGGAAACCGGGAAAACGGGAAAACGGGGACACGGGCGGCTGCCCGCTGGCACCGTCGGGGGCACGCGCCCCTCGGGGCGCGGTTCCTCATACGCGGTATCGGCGACGGAATCGGATGGGCAGACGACCATGGCGGATCACGGGCTCGCGGGATTCGAGCGCACCACCTTCACGCACGACGGCGTCACCCGGAAGGTGCTGCGCCGCGGCACCGGACCCGCCGTCGTCGTGATGTCGGAGATGCCGGGCATCACCCCCAAGGTCCTGGAGTTCGCGGAGCGGGTGGCCTCCATCGGCTGCACCGCCGTCCTGCCCGTCCTGTTCGGCACCCCCGGACGCGATCCCCACCCGTCGGCGCACGGCCGGTGGGGGGCCCGTGCGTACGTGGGGTCCACCTTCCTGAAGCTGTGTGTGAGCCGGGAGTTCACGCTGTTCGCCACCGGCCGCAGCTCCGCCGTCGTCAGCTGGCTGCGGGCGCTGGCCGCCCAGGAGCACGAGCGGTGCGGCGGCCCCGGTGTGGGGGCGATCGGCATGTGTGCCACCGGTGGTTTCGCGCTCGCGATGGCCACCGATGAGCGGCTGCTCGCCCCCGTCCTCTCCCAGCCCTCGCTGCCGCTGCCGGTCACCGCGGAGCGCCGTCACACCATCGACATATCCCCGGCGGAGCTCGCCGTCGTCAAGGACCGCTGCGCGCGCGGCGATCTGCGCGTGCTCGGCATGCGGTTCCGTGGGGACCGCTTCGTGCCGGGGGAGCGGTTCGCCGCGCTGCGCCGCGAGTTGGGGGACGCGTTCATCGCCGTCGAACTGGACGACGCGGACGCCAACCCCCAGGCCGTCGCCGCGCCGCACTCCGTCGTGACGGAGCATCTGATCGACGAACCGGGTCAGCCGACCCGCACCGCGCTCGATGAGGTCCTCGATCTGTTCCGTACGCGGCTGCTGACCGAGAAGCCGGACGCGCCGGGGGACGGGAGCGGCAGCTGAGGCGCCGTGCGTCCAGCCGGTCGGCGTACTCGGCCAGATCGACGCGGAACGCCGCCTCCTGGAAGTCACACCCGGCGGGCACCGCCCGTCACGCCGCCGGCCCCTCCTCGGGGACCACCGCCACCGGACAGGGCGCATGGTGCATCGCGGCGTGCGCGACGGGCCCCACGCGCGGGACGAGGGCGCGGTGCCGCCGCCGGCCGACCGCCAGCAGGACGGCCCCGGGCGCGCTGCGTACCAGGGCCCGGGTGGGGCTCTCCGGCCGCACCGTCAGCCCCAGCTCCACCCCGGGGTAGCGCTCCCGCCAGGGCCGTACCGCCTCCCGCAGCGCGTCCTCGCCCTGCTTGACGATCTCCCCGGCGGCCTCGGGGTCGGCGCCCCAGGGCGCGTAGGCGGTGACCGGCAGGGCCCGCCCGTGCACGGCCCGCAGCGGCAGGCCGCGGCGCGCGGCGGCGTCGAAGGCGAAGGACAGCAGGGCGTCGCAGGGGCCCTTCAGGCTCATCCCGACGACGACGTGCGGCGCGGGCGACGGTATGTCCTCGCCCTCCGCTCCGGGGAACGGCTGCCGCCCGGACCAGCCCTCCCGGACCAGGACGACGGGGCGCTCGGCCCGGCCGACCACCTCCAGGCTGATGTCGCCGAGAACGTAGCTCTCCCATGCCGTGAGGGCCCGGGAGCCGAGGGCGAGCAGCCGCGACTCCTCGGCCGCACGCAGCAGCGCCGGTACGGCCTCGGCGGCCACCAGGTCCTCGATGACCCGCAGTCCCCGGTGGTCGGCGCGTACCTCGTCCAGGGCCTGTTCGACGACGCGCCGGGCACCGGCGTTCCGGTCGCGCTCCGGGGGCATTTCGGGGCCCTGGGCCAGCAGGATCCAGGCGTGCAGCAGGCGCAGCACGGCGTGCCGCCGGTCGGCCTCACCGGCTGCCCACCGCGCCGCCGCCAGGCTCTCGCGGGTACCGTCCAGCCCGACGGTGATCACTTCCGGTTCCATGGCTCCTCCTCGGACGGGGCGGACGGTTCCCTCCGTGGCGCCTGCGCCCGACGCTGCCCGGTCAGGGCGTGATCGTCAGCACCTGGTTCACGGGGCGCCGCGGCGTCGCGGGGCCCTCCGGGCCGTAGCCCAGGCGCAGGATCATCTGGACGTGGCCCGTGCCGGACACCGGATCGCGCAGGATCCAGCGCAGGTCCGGCCATTCGACGGGCTGGGTCGCGAAGGAGCTGACGAGTCCCTGGCGGGTGGCGCGAAGCAGGACGCGTTGCAGCGCCTGCCCTGCCCGCAGCCAGTCGGCCGGGGCGTCGCCCGGCGTGCTCAACGTCGCGAGCTGGGGATGCCGCTCGAACGTGGCGTAGGCGCGGCCGGGCTGAGCGCGCCGCCCGGCGAAGTCCCGGACGGGCGCCGTCGCATCCGGCGAGCGGGGGCCGAAGGCGTAGTCGGGGATGCCGTCGTCGGCCGGTGGCGCGGCCGCGGTCTCGTGGGTCCAGTGGCGCTGCTCGGCGTCGCGGGACTCGTCCAGCCGGTTGTAGCCCTCGGCCTGGGTGATCAGGTCGAGAACCGTCTCGCGGTGCGGGCCGGTCAGGAAGGTCAGGCACGCCCCCTCGGCCGCGGCGGCCGCGAGCAGCGCGGCGCGGACCGGCGGCGGGATCTCCCGGTCGGTGTACGGCAGCCGGCTGGTGTGCCGGGCGCGGATCGCCTCGTGGAGACCGGCGAGGTCCTCCTCCACGGGTTCGGCGGAGGCGTCGAGGCGTACGGCGGCGAGGGCGGCGGGCCGTCGCGGGTCGGGCAGGAGCGCGGGCGCCGCATGCAGCCCGGCGTGGGCCGCGGAGACCCGCAGGTTCAACAGCGCGGCCCCACAGCCCAGGTGGAGGCCGCGGCCGGTGGGGTCGGCCTGCGGCAGGGCACGGTCGGGGTCGGCGTCGAGGGACAACGTGTGGTCGGCCCGGGTGTAGCGGAAGTGCCAGGGCTGGGCGTTGTGCTGGGACGGCGCGGTGACGGCGTCAGCGACGAGGGCCCTGACCAGCGTTTCGTCTAGGTGGGGAGCGGACACCGGCACCTCCCGGACGGAGCGGACGGCGAACGGCCGGTTTCCTCCAGGGTCGCCGGTGCGGCCCGCCCGCACCAGGGCCGCTGGTCCCTGCCTCGGCCCCGGTCGGCGGGCCGACCGGCTCATGCCGCGGCGGGCGCCGCTGAGGAAAGCGAGCGGTACGGGCGGGGGCCGGGGCGCATGGCCGTACCGCCACCCCGCGCCCGGCGTCAGCCGTACGCCGCCTCGCACCCGTGGCCGCCGCCCTACGCCCGTGGCCTTTCGCCCGCCGTCAGAAGGTGGCCGGTGCGGAGAACCCCGTGGCGCGGATCCGGCGGCCGGTGATGCGCTCCGGGTCGAGGACCATCCAGAGCGGGCGGGCGCCTACCCAGGGGCTGGAGCGGGCGGCCGCCGTCAGCCGGTGGGCCTCGGCGGCGTCGGTGACCGTCCGGGCCGGGCCCACGACCAGGACGCTCCAGCCCTCGCTCCACGCTTCGTCGAGGTGGTCGACCTCCAATGCGACCCGGTGCCCGGCGGCCGCGGCCGGTCCGGACTCCGTGGCGGTGCGGAAGGCGATCTTCCCGTCGGCGACGGTGTAGTTCACCGGGAAGAGCGCCGGGGCGTCGTCGACGGTGACCGCGAGTCGGCCGACGCCGTGCGTCGAGAGGTGTGCCCAGCAGGCGGCGGTGTCGAGCACCAGCACCTCGGGGCGGGCCGCGGCCCCTGCGAGCCCCGGGGGAAACTCGACGGTCCCGCCCACCAGCTCCGCCAACGTGGTGTCCAGCGCATCGGCGAGCCGCAGCAGGAAGGCGGTGCCTGGCTGGGCGGGGTCCTCCTCCACATGGCGGAGGTACCGGGGCGAGGCCGCCGTACGGGCCGCGACCTCCTCCCGGGTCAGCCCGAGGTGCTCACGGCGGAACTTCACCCGCCGCCCGAGATCGCTGCCCGTCGGGCGCGGAACCGGGCCGGGAGCGCGTTCCTGGTCGGTCATGGTGCGCCTCCTCTCGCGGGTACCGGCGGGTGCGGCCCCGGGCAGGGTGCGCTTCCCTTCGCGGCTTCCGCGTGTGTGGGGCTTTTGTTCAGGGAGGGTTCCTGTCGGTTTGCCGGGCGTCCGCTGTGTGCGGGCGGATGCTTTCGTTCAGGAAGGGTCCCTGCCCACTCGCCCAGCGTCCGCCGGGCCGCCTGTACCGCACATGGGCCGGTCGGACCCCACCCGCGGTACGACGGCCCCCCACCGCGTACCGCCGAACGGCTCACCCCGGCGCCGGTTCCGATCCGATCCCGGAACGGGAGATGGCGGACAATACGGGTAGGTCCGCACCGTTCGCAGGGGGCGTCATGTCCGATACACCGACCGCCGATGCGGCCATCCGCGTCTTCCTCGTGGACGACCACGAGGTCGTCCGCCGGGGGCTGCGCGATCTCATCGATGACGAGCCCGGCCTGGAGGTCGCCGGGGAGGCGGCGACCGCGGACCAGGCGCTGGCCCGCGGGCCGGCGCTGCGGCCGGACGTCGCCGTGCTGGACGTCCGCCTTCCCGACGGCGACGGGATCACCGTCTGCCGGGAGCTGCGCTCACGGATGCCCGGGCTGGCGTGCCTGATGCTGACCTCGTTCGACGACGAGGACGCCCTGCTCGACGCGATCATGGCGGGGGCCGCGGGCTATGTGCTCAAGCAGATCCAGGGCGCCGACCTCGTCTCGGCGGTACGGACCGTGGCCACCGGGCAGTCGATGCTGGACCCGGCCACCACCGCGCGGCTGATGCGCTCGCTACGTGGCCCCGGAGCGGCGAAGGCGCCGGAGGAGGAGCGGCTGGCCGTGCTGTCGGAGCGGGAGCGGGCCGTACTGGAGCTGATCGGTGAAGGGCTCACCAACCGGCAGATCGCCGCCCGGCTGCATCTGTCGGAGAAGACGGTCAAGAACCACATCTCCCGGCTGCTGGGCAAACTGGGCGTCGAACGCCGCGTCCAGGCCGCGGTTCTCGCCACCCAGGCCCATGCGCACGCGCAGCCTCACGAGCACGTGCCTCACGGGCACGCACAGCCTCACGGGCACGGCCCCGCGCAGTCCCCGGGGCGCCCCCCGCTGCACTCCCCAACGGGGGAGCCCTCACCAGCCCGCGGGTACGACTCGGCCCGCGGCCACCGCTCCGGCCACGGATAGCGCCACCCTCAGTCGTCATCCTCAGTCGTCCTCAGCCGTCTTCACCCGCCCTCGGGCGCCAGCGGAACGCGCCAGGTGAGCGCCGTGCCACCGGCGGGTGCGGGCCGGGCGCGGACGGTGAGGGAGCCGCCCAGGCGGTCGGCCCGTTCGGCGAGGTTGCGCAGGCCGCTGCGGGCGACGTCCGGCGGGATGCCGGTGCCGTCGTCGCCCACCGTCACCGTCAGTGCCCCGTCTTCGCCGCCGACCACGACGGACACCTCCGCCCGGCTCGCCCGCGCATGGCGGGCCACGTTGGCGAGCGCTTCGCCGAGAACCGCGATGACCTCCTCGGCTACCCCGGGCGGCACCTCCGTGTCGAGCAGGCCCTCCATCCGCAGGGCGGGCGCGAACCCGAGGGCCGGCGCGGCCGCGTCCACCGCCTTGACCACCCGGTTGCGGAGCTTCGGGGCGGCGTCGGGGCGGTCGTGTTCCCGGAGGCCGAAAATGGTCGAGCGGATGATCTTTATGGTGGCGTCCAGATCATCGATCGCCCGGGCCAGCCGGTCCGCCGCCTCCGGATGCTCCACGAACCGGCGGGCGCTCTGCAACGTCATCCCGGTCGCGAAGAGCCGCTGGATCGCCAGGTCGTGCAGGTCGCGGGCGATCCGGTCGCGGTCCTCCAGGAGGTTCACCTGTTCGGCATCGCGGCGCCGGCCGGCCAGTTCGAGGGCGAGCGCCGCCTGTTCGGCGAAGCCCGGGAGCGGGGTGACCTCGGCACGGGTGAAGGGCGGGCGCCCGCGCCGCCGGGCGAGCATCAGCACCCCGCTCAGCCGCTCCTTCGTCCCGACCGCGACGGCCACCGCCGGACCGGAGCCCGGCCAGCGGTCCGGCTGCGCCGTGACCCGCTCGTCGTGCTCCGCGTCCGCCACCGTGACCAGACCATCGCGGCAGAGCGCGGCCGCCGGCAGCGTCCCCTCGCCGGCGGTGAACGTCACGTCCCGGTGGTCCGCCGCCCGCTCGCCCCGGGCCAGCGAACCGCGCACCTCGCCGCCGGGCCCGACGAGGTAGAAGACCCCGGTGTCGGCGTCCGCGATGTCCACGGCCTGCTCCAGCATGCCGTCGAAGACCTCGGCCTCCCCCGCCCCGGACAGCAGCGCGCGGGTCAGATCGGAACCGGCGGCCAGCCAGCGCTGCCGGAGTCTGCCCTGTTCGTAGAGGCGGGCATTGTCGATCGCGAAACCGGCGGCGACGGCGAGCGTCGTCACCACGGCCTCGTCCTCTTCGTCGAAGCCGTCCCCGCCGCGTTTCTCGGTGAGGTACAGATTGCCGAAGACCTCGTCGCGGACGCGGACGGGCACCCCGAGGAACGAGCGCATCCGCGGATGGTGCGGCGGGATGCCGTACGAGGCGGGGTGCTCGGAGAGTTCGGACAGGCGCAGTGGCCGCGGGTCGCGGATCAGTTCGCCGAGCAGCCCGTGGCCCAAGGGCAGCTCCCCGATGCGGGCCCGCAGGCCGTCGTCGATGCCGACCGTGACGAACTCCGCGAGCTTCCGGTCGTCGCCGATGACGCCGAGCGCGCCGTACCGGGCGTCCACCAGCGTCACCGCCGCCTCCACGATGCCGCGCAGCACCTCGGGCAGCTGCAGCTCCTCCCCGACGGCGATGACCGCGTCGAGGAGTTTGTCGAGCCGGTCCCGGGTGCCGCGGACCTCGTCGATGCGTACCCGCAGTTCGTCCAGCAGTTCGTCGAGCCGTAGCCGCGGGATCCTGCTCGTCCGCCGCGGGTCCCTGGGACCCATCGCCACCTCCGCACGCGCGCGAGCCCACCTTCACCGTAGTCCGGGCCCGCGCGGCCTTCCTGTCGATCTCGCCCGGGCCGCTCTCACCGCCGGAACCAGCGCTCCTCACCCGGTGCGACGGTGCGCCGCCGGTCACCGGGGAGGACGACGGGCAGCGGGTCCCGGGACGAGGCCGGTACCCGGACGGCCGGCCGCCCGGGCAGCACCCGTAGCCGCAACCGGGAGCGGCCGCCCCTCGGCACGGGGCGTTCGGCCCCCGCGAGGCGACCTGCGCGGCCCTACCGGGCCCGGCATGCGCGGACGAGCCTGAAGGGAGACGGTGGGAGCGCACGGGGAGCGTGCCGCGGAGTCCGCGCCCGGTGGAGTCCGGCCAGCGTGCCGCGGAGGCCGCGCCCCACCCTGCCGCCCTGCCGGGAGACGACCGGCCGGGCAGGGGTCCCGCCGCCCCACCACTCCGCTTCCCGTCAGCGGCCCCGCCCCTCCGCACGGTGAGGAAAGCCCATGACCCCCCAACCGTTCACCGTCTCGGACGTGATGACGCGGCAGGTCGTCGCCGTCCGCCGCGACGCCGATTTCAAGGAGATCGTCGCGGCGATGGCCCGCTGGAAGGTGACCGCCGTGCCCGTCGTGGAGGAAGAGGACCGGGTCGTCGGCGTGGTGTCCGAGGCCGATCTGCTGGCGAAGGAGGAGTTCCACGACCAGCGCCCCGGGCTGGTCGAGCAGATGCGGCGCCTCGACGCCACCGCGAAGGCGGGCTCCCGCCGGGCCGAGGACCTCATGGCCGCGCCCGCCGTCACCGTCGGCGCCGGGGCGTCCCTGCCCCAGGCCGCCCGCCTGATGGCCAACCACCATGTCAAGCGGCTGCCGGTCGTCGACGAACACGGGGCCCTCCGGGGCATCGTCAGCCGGGCCGACCTGCTCAAGGTGTTCCTCCGCCCGGACCGGGACCTCGCGGCCGAGGTGCGCCGCGATGTCGTCGAGCGGCTGTTCCCGCGCGCGCACCACCGGATCGGCGTCGCCGTCGACGCCGGGGTCGTGACCCTCTCCGGCGAGGTCTCCGACAGCGCGATCGTCCCCCTGGCCGCCCGCCTGACCCGCGCCGTGGAGGGCGTGGTGGACGTCCGGTGCGAGCTGACGACCGGGCCGGGCCCATGAGGGCTCACCGGCTCACGTCTCCAGGGGAGGCACCACCACCACCGGACACGCCGCACGGTGCAACACCCCGTGCACCGTCGACCCGAGCCGCCCCCCGCACCGCCCGCCGTGGCTCCCGCGGCCGACGACCACCGCGACGGCGGCATACGAGACCCGGCTCAGCTCCTCGACCGGACGGCCGCGTACGACCTGCTGTTCGATGGGGACCTCCGGGTAGCGCTCGGCCCAGCCTGCGACCGCCTCGGCCAGTGAGCGGCGGCGGTCGGCCAGGGCCTCGGCGGCGTCCTCGTGGGAGGGGAGCGGGCCGGGCCACACCCAGACCGCCCGGAGCCGGGCCTCGCGCAGGGCCGCCTCGGCCACCGCGAAGCCGATGGCCGCCCGGCAGCCCGGGCCGCCATCCACGCCGACGACGACCAGCGGGGGATGGACGGCCGGGCGCTCGGGATCGCGGACCACCACGACCGGGCAGTGGGCGCCCGCGGCCAGCGGGACCGCCACCGACGCCTCGCCGAGGACTTCGGCGACCCTGCCCAGGCGCCGCGACCCCATCACGGCGAGCGCGGCGCCCGCCGTCCGGTCCCGCAGCACCACGACCGGCGCCCCGTCGACAAACTCCGTCGCGGTCCACAGCCCGGCGTGCAGCTCCCGTACCAGGTCCTCCGCCGTCGCCAGGGCCGACTGCGCACGGATCAGCAGGGCACTCCGGCGGGTGAACGCGCCGTACTTGAGCGGCGGCGCGACGGTGACCAGCCGCAGTCGCACCGCGCGGTGCGCGGCCTCGTCGGCGGCCCACACCAGGGCCGGGACCGACAGTTCATGGGGGTCGACGCCGACCAGGACGTCGTTCATGTCCCGCTCCCCGCCACCGCCCGGCCGCCCGGGCCCGCACCCGGGACGCGGTCGGCGGTCCTCACGGCTCCTCCTCGGTGGCGGCCGGGCGCCGTTGCGGGACGACGGCCACCGGGCACGCCGCGTGGTGCAGCGCCCGGTGGACGACCCCGCCGAACTCCCGCCCGAAGACGCCGCCGCCGCGCCGTGCCCCCAGAACCAGCAGATCGGCGGCGGCCGACCGCGCGGTCATCCTCCGGCGTGCGGTCCCTTCGACGGTGCTTTTGCGCAGCCGTACCCCGGGGTGGTCGCGGACCGCGGCCGCCAGGGCCTCGTCGAGCAGTTCCGCGGCGCGCTGCGCGTGGTACGCGCCGGGCTCACCGGCCAGCAGCGGGTGGTCGGCCGGTTCGTGGAGCGGCCGCCGCCAGGCGCGGACGGCATCGAGTTCCGCGTCCCGGACCGCCGCCTCGCGGAACGCGAACCGCACGGCCGGTGAGTCCACGTCGTGGTCGCCGACGCCCAGCAGGACCCGCCCGTGGCGTCCCTCCAAGGCGTAGGGGTCCCCTCGTACGACGACGACCGGGCAGTGGGCGCGGGCGGCGGTGACGAGGCTGACGGAGCCGAGCAGCAGACCGGCCACCGCGCCCCGCCCGCGGGAACCGACGACCAGGACCCTGGCCTCCTGCCCCGCGTCGAGCAGCGCGCCCGCCGCGTCCGTGGCGGCCACGTCCGCCGTGACGGCGAGGCCGGGCGCGCGGAGCCCGGCGCGTCCGGCCGCATCGGCGACGATCGTCTCGGCGAGCACCTGCTCCGAGGGCCGGTCGGCGGCCGGGTCCGGCTCCACGCCCTCGTACCGTTCCCACAGCGAGGCGTGGACGAGGCGCAGCGGAAGGCCGTGCCGTACGGCTTCGTCGACGGCCCAGTCCACGGCCGCCAGGCTCGCGCCGGAACCGTCGACGCCCACCACCACGGGAAGCTCCATCGTCCCCACCGCCTTCCGGCTCCGAGGTGGCCTGCTGCCACGCTCGCGCCACGACCGGCGTCCGGCTAGGGCCGGACGGCCCCGGGGCCCGGCCCGCCCGGACCTCTCCGACGGCCGCGCCGCGCGCCCCGCGGCGCGCCCTTAACACCCCCCTGACCTGCCCCGTCGCGGATCGGCCCCCCACCGCACCGGGCGGCCGGACGACGGTTCACCCCTGCATACTTCGGCCATGATCATGACCCTTCTCCTCTTCGCGCTCCGCTGCCTCGGCGTGCGTAAGGACCGCCGCCGCTTCCGTCACGCGGTCCTGCTCGGCTGACGCTCCTCAGCCTGTCGGGCTGGCTCCTCGGCAAGGCGAGCCACCTGCCCCCCGGCGCGGCCACCGTGACGTCCCCGCCTTCCGCGCCGCCATGACGGCCCGTCAGGCCGGTGTCGAGGGCCAGGTGCTGGGATCGCCGACCGCGAAGTACTTCTGGCCGAGCGCCACCCTCCGGGAGTTCGTCGCGGTGTTCTGGGAGCACAAGGCGGTCAACCTGAGCGTGTGCGCCGCACTGATCGCCCTGGTGGCCTTCGTCACGGCCGTCGGCTGAGGCGACCGCCGTCCGGGCCGGTGGCGGGCCCGTTCCGGAGGCGCCGGCCGACGGCTCCGGGGGACGCGCGACAATGGACCGCAGATATCCCGTTGGGGCGGATATCGGGAGGGACGGGAATACGATGAGGCACCGCAGTGTCGCCGATCTGATGACGCCCGGCGCCGTCGCCGTGCAACCCGGCACGGCGTTCGGTGAGATCGCGCGGCTGCTCGACGAGTACGACATCAGCGCCGTACCGGTGGTGGACGAGGCGGGACGGACGCTCGGCGTCGTCTCCGAGGCCGATCTGCTGCGGCGGCACATCGACCGGAGCCCGTCGAACACCGCCGCCTCGCTCATGACCAGCCCCGCCGTCGTGGCGCGCCCGCAGTGGAGCGCGATCCGGGCGGCGCGGCTGATGGACGATAGGGGCGTCAAGCGACTGCCGGTGGTCGGCGAGGACGGGCTGCTCATCGGCGTGCTCAGCCGCGGCGACCTCGTCCAGCTCTTCCTGCGGCGCGACCGGGCGATCCAGGAGGAGATCCTGGAGGACGTGCTGACCCGCACGCTGAGCGTCCCGCCGTCCGCCGTCACCGTGGAGGTCTCGGACGGCACGGTGACGCTCAGCGGCACCCTGGCGCGCCGGAGCCTGGTGGTCGTGGCGGTGCGGCTGTGCGAGAGCGTCGACGGCGTGGTGGAGGTGGTGAACCGCCTCACCCACGAGGTGGACGACCGGGCCCCGAGGGTCCGGGAGACGGCGGAGCCGCCGGGACCGGCGTGACCTGACGGAGCGCCACCCGCCGGTGCCGGTGCCCGAAGGGAGTCCGGCGCCGCGCGGTCAACCGGCCTGCGAGCTGTCCTTCAGGGTCCCCCAGCCGTGCCAGCGGTCGATCTCGATCCAGGCGGTGACGCGGGCCCGGTCCCGCCGGGGGTACGGGGTGCCGAGGTACTGGTGGGCCAGCCGGTCGATGTCCGTCAGATTCTCGTCCGGGCGCAGTTCGGCGACGCGGCCGATGAGGCTGAGATGGGTGTACCAGTTGCCCTCGTCGAGCACGGTGAGCGTCACCCGGGGATCGTCGCGGACATGCGCCAGCCGTCGGCGGCCCTCGTCCATGTTGACCATGACGCGGCCGTCGTCCCAGAGGTACCAGGTGGCCGTGGAGACGGGCTGGCCGTCCGGCCGCAGGGTCGTGATGACGGCGGGATTGGCCTTCGCCAGCAGGGCGGTCGCTGCTTCGGGCAGCGGAGGCTTCGACATGGAGCACACCTCACGGTCGGGACCGACGGACAGGAAAGCGGACAGGAAAGCGGACAGGCGGCGGACGCCATCGCGGCGCCGGGCCCGGCGCCCGCGGTACGACGCGGGGGCCGCCGGGACGCCACGGGACATGCTGGTCCCTCTCCCGCGAGGCCGCCATCCTGTGGGGTCCGCTCCCGTGAACGGGCCGGGAACCCGGCCTCGCCACCGCACGTTCCCGCCCACCGCGCGCCGGGGCCCCCGCCGTCGTACCGTTGACGCGGAAATCTCCGCTCCTGTCACCGTCACCTGTGATCCGGCCGCAGATCGACGTGTTCCGCCCCGGAAACGGGGCGGGGGGCCGCCCCCCCCGGGGGGGCGGGGGGGGGGGGCCCCGGGGGGGGGGGGGGCCCCGCGGGGGGGGGGGGGGGCGCGCGCGCGGCCCCCCCCCGGGGCCGCCGCGCCCCCGGCCGCGCCCCCCCCCCGCACCCCCGCCCCCCGCCGCCCGCGCGGGGGGGCCGGCGGGCGCGCTCGGCCGCGGGGCGGCGGGGCCCCTCGGTGGTGCGGGTGCTGCTAGGCGACGACGCCGGACTCGGCGATGGTGACCTTGGAGCGGGGGGCACCGCTCTGCGAGCCGAGGGACTCGATGCGGGTCACCAGGTCCTGGCCCTCGACGACCTCGCCGAAGACGACGTGCTTGCCGTCGAGCCAGGAGGTGACGACGGTGGTGATGAAGAACTGCGAGCCGTTCGTGTTCTTGCCGGCGTTGGCCATCGACAGCAGGAACGGCCGGTCGTGCTTGAGCTGGAAGTTCTCATCGGCGAACTTCTCGCCGTAGATGCTCTTGCCGCCCGTGCCGTTGTGGTTGGTGAAGTCGCCGCCCTGGAGCATGAACTCCGGGATGACGCGGTGGAAGCCGGAACCGGCGTAGCCGAAGCCGTTCTGGCCGGTGGCCAGCTCACGGAAGTTGCGGGCGGTGTTCGGCACGACGTCGTCGTACAGCTTGAAGATGATGCGGCCCGCGGGCTGGTCGTCAATGGTGATGTCGAAAAATACGTTGGTGCTCATGGAGGCATTGTGGCACCCGGTGCGCGCCGCCTCGTCCGCACCCTCGACCGGCCCTGCTACGGCGTCGGGGTGTCGTCCGTGGTCGCCCGCAGGTCGGCGAGGAGTTCGGCCTGTCCGGCGAGGACGCCCGTCAGGATCGTCCGGGCGACCCTGAGCAACTCCGCGACCTGCGGGTTGGCCAGGGAGTAGTGGACGGTCGAGCCCTCTTTGCGGGTGGTGACCAGATTCGCCCGCCGCAGGACCGCGAGCTGCTGCGACAGATGCGCCGGTTCCAGACCGACCTCGGGCAGCAGCTCCGCCACCGCATGCTCCCGCCGGCTCAGCAGCTCCAGGACACGGATACGCGCCGGATGCCCCAGCGTCTTGAAGAACTCGGCCTTGAGCTGGTACAGCGGCGTACTCATCGCGCCCCCACCGCCCCGGCGCGGCGGGGCGGCCCGGCCGGACCCTCCGCGGCGTACGGCGTCCGTCCGCTCGTCGACGACATCGGCTCTCCTCCTCCCGCGCGGTGACGGGCGGCCGACGTGCGCGGGATCCGAAGCCACCGGAGGCCGACGGTGGTGACCTCGGCGATCGCCAAGATTATCAACCCCGCGGGTCACCGGAGGCGGGCCAGAGCCGGGCGTACGACGCCCCGCGGCGCGGCCCGGTTCACAGCGGCAGGCAGACCCGGACGGTCTTGCCGCGGCCGTCCACGTCCGGCAGCACCCCGGCGGTGCCGCCCAGACCGAGGGTGAGTTCCATGACGGTGGCCAGCCCGCCGTCGCCGCTGCCGACCGTCGCGCCGTACAGCGTCGGCAGATAGGGGTGCCGGTCGTGGACCGCGACGGCGAGACAGTCCCGGCGGGCCGCGTAGACGACGGTGAGCTGCGAGGAGAGCGGCGCGGCGTGCCGGACGCTGTTGGTGACGAGCTCGGCGAGGATCAGCAGCGCCGGGCCGACGGACGGATGGTGCGGGCCGATGTGCCACTCCGCGAGGACCTGCTCGGCGGTCTCCCGCGCCACCCGGACCGCGGCCGGGACGGTGGGCAGGGTCAGCACGTGCCGCTGCCGCAGCGATTCCAGCCCCGCGATCACCGCTCCTCCCGGGGCTGCGGCCGCGGTGTCCGGACGGGGCGCCGGGCCCGGGCGGGCGCGGCCCCGGCCTGGAACAGCGGATCGGCCTGGAACAGCGGATCGGACACGACCTTGGGCCTTCCCGGTGGTGCCCCACGGGGCGGCGGACGCGGACAGCTGTGCCCGCGGCTCCCTGTGGGCACAACACATATGGCGAACACAGCATCTAATCAATTGCGAACTTTCGCAATTCCGCAGACCGCGGCGCCGGTACGGATCCTCCGCGGCCGGACCCGCCGTCAGCGGGCCGCGGGCTGCGCCGGAACGGCGACCGGGACCGGAAGCGGCGGGGGCGTCAGGGTGCCGGGGTCGCGCCGGGCGAGGCGGAGGACGGCGGCGGACACCCGGGCGACGGCGTCCGGGACCTGACGGAAGCTGGGGAAGTCGTTGATGTCGACGACCACCGGGCCGTCGGGCCCGTACAGGACGTCGACGCCGTAGAGGTCGAGGCCGAAGGCGGCGCCCGTCTCGGCGGTGATGCGGGCGACCTCGGCGGAGAGCGGGACGTGCCGCTCGCGGACCGCGTGCCCGGGGTGGAGCGGGGAGCGGCGTTCGGTGGCGTACAGCTCCCCGGCGACGCTGTAGACCTTGAGGTCGGTACCGGAGTTGGGGACGTAGGGCTGGGCGATCAGCAGTCCGGTGACGGGTTCGTGGCCCGGGCCGGGGGCGGTCAGCTCGCCCGGGTCGCGGACCAGCCGGACGGCGCGGCCGGAGCTGCCGTCGGCGGGCTTGACGACGAGCGGGAACTCCGCCTCGGGTATCCGCGCGAACTCCTCGGCGCGGGCGGCCGCGTACGTCACCGGGACGGGCAGGCCGTGGGTGCGGGCGATGACCGCGGCGAGTGCCTTGTCGCGGACGCCGCGGATGGCCCGGACGTCGTTGACCGTCGTCAGGCCGGTATGGGCGGCGGCCTCCAGCAGGGTGAGGCCGGGGCCGCCGGAGACGGTCTTGAGGACCCACGCGTCGTGGTCGCCGGCGGTGAGGGCGGAGGTCAGCGGCAGCAGGGCGCGGCCGGGCCGGATGATGTCCACCGCGTGTCCCCAGGCGCCGAGTTGGGCGATCACCTCCCGGGGCATCCCGTCATGGCGGTACTGCTCCTCCACCAGGAAGCAGAGCCTCATTGATGCCACCCCGATCGCCGCACGTCCACCGTCCGTCCGGCAGATCCTTGACCTTGACATGCGGATCCTACGTGGGCGCCCGCCGCGGGTCCGCCGAGGTCACGGGCGGGCGCGCGGAAACGGACCGGGGGGCCGCCGGCGGGGGGGGGGGGGGCCCGCCCCCCCCCGGGGGGGGGGCGGGGGGCGCCCCGGGGGGGGGGGGCCGGGGCCGCCCGC
>NZ_JBHYGX010000008.1:214449-229458 GCF_042739975.1 Streptomyces sp. NPDC059080 | reverse complement strand
GAGCTTATGGGCGGTGCCCTTGACGTGGTAGGTGTCGAAGGTGGGCTGGATCACCTGGAGGAGGCCCTTGGAGGGGATGCCGTTGACGGCGTTGATGTCCCAGCCGTTGACGGCGTTGGGGTTGCCGGAGGACTCGCGCATGATGTTGCGGTGGAGGCCCTCGTAGCTGCCGGGTATGCCCTTGTTCTTCATGATGTCGAGGGACTGGTGGATCCAGCCGTCCAGGTTGTTCGCGTACGACTTCGACGCGGCCTTCGGGGCGGCCTTGGGTGCCGCCTTCGGGGCGAGGGACGCACGTTCCATGGAGCGGTGGGCGGCCTGCTGGGCGGCCCGGTCCTGCTTCGCCACCGCGGTGACCTTCAGGCCGTCGGCGACCGACGCGGAGACGTCCGCGGTCTTGGCCTCGGCGGTCGTCGCCTCGCCGGTGACGGCCTTCGGCAGGCCGTTGGCGCTCACGGGCTGGACGGCGGTCGGGGCGTGCGCGGCGACGGGCTGCGCGTTGCTCGGGATCGCGGCGGCGGTCAGGGCGCCGGTGGCGCCGGCGGCGACGAGCACGGCGGTGGCGACCTTCTGGGTGCGGGTGACACGGGCGGTGCGGAGCAGGGCGAAACGGGACATGCGGTGGTGACCTCTTCCGAATGCGGGATGCGGGGGAGCGGCCTGTGGCGGCGCGTGGAACCGAGGGTCAGGCCGTGCTCGCTCACCAGGTGGGAGGAGTCCGTCGGCACGTTCTCGGTGCTTACGGGATTCATAGTGAGCGCTGTCCGGCAACGGTGGCAATGATGTGACGTACTACGCCTCATAGTGAGATGAGGTGAGATGTCCGATGTTGCGGGCTTTTCGTCCTGTATTGGTGGGGGTGTGACGTCACTACCGGCCCTCGTAGGTGACGTGCGTCCTGTGCCCGGCATCACTGGGCGACCCCTTCCGGGGGGCCTTGTGTGTTGCCCGGGTCACGCCCGGAACGGGCCCGGATCTGAGCGGGGTGCGGGCCCCGGTGTCCCGCGTCGCGGCCGTAGGGGGCGCCCGTTACGGCACGGTCGGTGGGCCGTTCGCCGCAGCGCCCGGACTGTCGTACCGGCCGGGGCGTGCGGCTCGCGGAGGCTGGGCCCGTCCGAGCCCTCGCACCGTAAGGAAGCCCTATGTTCCGTCGTCTGACCGTCGTGGTCGCCGCTCTCTGTGCCGCAGGCGCCCTGGCCGCCGGTCCGGCCGCCGCGGCGCCCGCCGACGACCACGACCTCGCGCCGAAGGAGAAGGCCGGCCTGCAGTTCGCCGGTGAGGTCGTCGGCGCCCTCCTCGGCCTCGTGCCGCTGGACGGCACCGTTCGCTAGGTGTCCGCACACGCCGACGAGGGCCCTGTCCGCGGGAGGCGGACAGAGCCCTCGTCTGTGGTCACGGCCGGCCCGGGGCCGGTCGCTCGATGGTGTCGCCGTCCGGGGTGACGGCCGTCATGTTCCGCCTCAGTAGGCGGAGTTGACGTTGTCGATGGAGCCGTAGCGGTGGGCGGCGTAGTTGGCTGCGGCGGTGATGTTGGCGACGGGGTCGGTGAGCTTATGGGCGGTGCCCTTGACGTGGTAGGTGTCGAAGGTGGGCTGGATCACCTGGAGGAGGCCCTTGGAGGGGATGCCGTTGACGGCGTTGACGTCCCAGCCGTTGACGGCGTTGGGGTTGCCGGAGGACTCGCGCATGATGTTGCGGTGGAGGCCCTCGTAGCTGCCGGGTATGCCCTTGTTCTTCATGATGTCGAGGGACTGGTGGATCCAGCCGTCCAGGTTGTTCGCGTACGACTTCGGGGCCTGGCGCTCGGCGGAGCGGCTGGCGGCCTGCTTGGCGGTGTGACCCTGCTTGTCGACGGCGGTGACCTTGAGGTGGCCGGCGGCGGACACCGTGGCGGAAGTGGCCTCGGCGCTCTTGCCGGCACCGGTCTTCGGCAGGCCGTTTGCGTTCACGGGCTTGACCGCGGCCGGGGCGTGCGCGGAGGTGACGGGCGCCGCCTCGCTCGGGGAGGCCGTCACGGCCAGGGCGGTGGTGGCGCCGGCGGCGGCCAGCGCGGCGGTGGCGACCTTCTGGGCGCGGGTGACACGGGCGGTGCGGAGCAGGGCGAAACGGGGCATGCGGTGGTGGCCTCTTCTCAGGTGCGGGGTGCGGGGTGCGGCCTTCGGCGGCGCGGGGGAACCGAGGGTCTGGCCGCGCTCACTCACCAGGGCGAGGAGTTCACCGGCACGTTCTCGGCGCTTACGGGATTCATAGTGAGCACGGCGCCGAATCGGTGGCAATGATGTGACGTACTACCCCTCATCGTGAGATGGGGCGAAATGACCGAAATGAACCGTGTTATCCGGCGTGGTGAGCGGTTCCGCCGCGACTAAGCGTCCTCGTACGTGAGATACGCCCTGTGCCTGTCCTCACCCCGAGGCGGCCGGAAAGCGGGGTGCGAGGCGGTGCGGAAGGGCTCCGGAGCGGCCCGCGCCACAAGGAGCCGGAGTGGCCCGCGCCACAAGGAGAAGAGAGGCGGCGCGCCTCAGACGGCCGGGTCCGGCGCGAGCAGACGCAGCACCGCGTCGAGCCCGCGGATGCCGCCGGGCGCCGCGCCGCTCGGCAGGACGCAGGAGCGCAGCCCGGCGAGGGCGCCGCCGCCGTCCTTGGCGGGCTGGTCGCCGACCATCAGCGTCTGCGCGGGAGCCGGCCCGAGCGGCGCGATCCGCCCGCGCCGTGGCCCGGTCACGCCGCCTGCCCGCCGCCGGTCCCGCGCGCCCGCCGCGCGGCCCCGGCTCAGACGTACGCCGCCGCCCCGTCCGTCGGCTCGTCGTCGCGGGCGACCGGGGCCAGCGCCGGGGCCGAGGAGAGCGGGCGGTCGGTGAAGAAGCGGGCGGCGAGGTCGGCGACGGCCTGGGGGCGCTCCAGGACGACCCAGTGGTCGGCGTCCGGGATCAGCAGGAAGCGGCTGCCTTCGAGGGTGGCGGCGAAACGCCGCTGGTGGGCCGGGGAGGTCACGGTGTCGTGGGCGCCGCTGAACACCAGGGCCGGTACGCCGGACAGCCCGCCGGAGAAGTCCGGGCGGTCGGTCACCGCCCGGCACAGCGAGTCGAGCGCGTGCGGGGAGGTGCGGGCCGCCTGCAGCATCGACCGCCGCACATAGCGGTAGGCCAGCCGCCGTCGTGTCACGTACCGCCTCTCGTCGAGGCAGAGCAGACCGTCCGTGGCGCGCGTCGCGAAGGCGTCCACCGCGCCCCGCCGCAGCTCTTCGGCCGCCCGCTCCCAGTGGGCGCACTGCTCGTCGGTGATGTGGGACGGGACCCCGCCCAGCGCCAGCCGCGCGATACGGGCGGGGAAGCGCCGGGCGCAGCCGAAGGCGAGACCGGCGCCGTAGGAGAAGCCGAAGAGGTTGATCCGCGCCACGCCGAGATCGTCGAGGATGTGCTCGATCGCCCGGCACAGCAGCTCGGTGCTCGGGCCCGGCGGCAGCGGTTCGGCGGTGCCCATGCCGGGCAGATCGGCGGTGATCACGCTCGCCACCGGCGTCAGCCGCTCCTCCATCTGCGGCCACCCGAACATGCCCTGCAGGGCGCCGCCCAGGATCATGACGGGTTCGGTGACCCCGTCCGGATGGCGCAGCAGCCGGTAGGTGTAGGACACCCCGCCCACCGACAGGGAGCGGATCGTTTCCTCGGACATGACGGTTCCTTCTCGGGAGATCCGCGGGGGCGGCGCGCGTCAGGCGCGGGTCAGGACGAGTGCGGCGTTGTGGCCGCCGAAACCGAGCGACGTCTTGGCCGCCCAGTCGAAGGGCGCGGGCCGGGCCGCGCCACGCACGATCTCCAGGGGGATCCGGGGATCGGGCGTGTCCAGATTGGCGGTCGGCGGGACCAGCTGGGACTCCAGCGCGAGGACGGTCAGCGCGGTCTCGATACCGCCCGCCGCTCCCAGGGTGTGCCCGGTCATCGCCTTGGTGGAGGTGACCAGCGCGTCCTCGCCCAGGACCCGGCGGAGCATCGCCGCCTCGATCCGGTCGTTGACGACGGTGGAGGTGCCGTGCGCGTTGACATGGCCGATCTCCCGCGGGCCGACCCCGGCATCCGCGAGCGCGGTGCGCAGCGCCCGCTCGATGCCACGGCCCTCGGGGTCCGGGGCGACCGCGGCGTACGCATCGCTGGACGCGCCGTACCCCGCGACGCGGGCGCGGACCGTCGCGCCGCGGGCCCGCGCGTGCTCGGGGCGCTCCAGGACGAGGAGTCCGGCGCCCTCGCCGATGACGAAACCGTCCCGGTCGGCGTCGAACGGGCGGCAGGCGGCCGCCGGGTCGTCGCGGCGGGTGGAGACGGCCTTCATCTGGCAGGCGCTGGCGATCAGCAGCCGGGAGCGGACCGATTCGGCGCCGCCCGCGACGGCGATGTCACAGGCGCCCGAGCGCAGCAGCTGATGGGCGGTGCCCAGCGCGACGGTGCCCGAGGAACAGGCGGTCGCCACGCCCAGGCTGGGGCCCTGCGCGCCGAGGTCCATCGCGACGCTGCTGGCCGCGCTGTTGACGACGGTGAGCGGCGCGAGCTTGGGGGAGACCCGGCGGGCGCCGCGCTCCAGCAGTGCGGTGTGCTGCTCGTCGTAGAACGGCAGTCCGCCGTGGGCCGAGCCGATGACGACGGCGACGCGGGTACCGTCCCAGGTCTCGGGGTCAAGACCGGCGTCGGCCATCGCCTCCCGGGCGGCGACCACCGCGAGCTGTGCGAAGCGGTCCATCAGCCGCTGGGTGGCCACGCCCAGGACCTCGGTGGTGTCCAGATCGTCGACGCCGTACATGAAGTCGCAGGGCAGGTCGGTGAGTTCGGGGCGATGGCGGACGCCGACGGGGGTGGTCTCCCCGGTGACGGTGTGCCAGGTGGCCTTGGCGCCGACGCCCGCGGCGGTGACCAGACCGACGCCCGTCACGGCCGCGGCGAACGGCGTGCGGGCCGTCACGCGGCGACTTTGCCGTCGACGGCCGCCACCAGCGCTCCCACGGTGTCCCGGGAGGTGAGCGCGACCTCGTCGAGGTCGATGTCGAGGCGGTCCTCGATGAGCAGCCGCAGCTCCTCCAGGGCGAGCGAATCCATCCGCAGATGCTGGAGCGAGGTCTCGTCGGTGACGTCGACCGGATCGACCCCGAATCGCTTGACCAGCAGGGTGTTGACGACTTCTGCCGCGTTCACGTGGCACTCCTCCGCTTTCGTAGGCGCTGTTGCCCACCGCGTCCTGGCGGGGCCCGCCGGCGGCTCCGGCTGGTTCGGCGGCACCCTTTATACGCCTTCGTCCGGAAGGCTCCCCAACGCCGTTCGCTCGATGGGGTGAGGGGTGACGCAGGGGGCGCACGCGCGGTGCGCGCCCCTGCCCGCACGGCGCGGAAGGCACTCGCCCCGTCTAACGGCGCGGGGCGACGGGAGGGTACGGGGCGCGGCCGGATCCGGGTGTCCGCGGCGGCCGGGCCGGGCGGCTCACGCCTCGTCGAGGGTGCGGGTCACCCGGCTCAACAGGCCGCGCAGCGTGCGCAGTTCCGCCAGGTCCAGGCCGGTGGCGGCGAGCATCCGGCGGGGCACCGGCAGCGCCCGCTCGCGGAGCGCGGCACCGGCGTCGGTGAGGTGGACGCCGACCGACCGCTCGTCCTGCGCGCTGCGCTCGCGGCGCACCAGGCTCGCCGCCTCCAGGCGCTTGAGGAGCGGGGAGAGGGTGCCGGAGTCGAGGCGCAGCCGCTCGCCGATGGACTTGACGGGGAGCGGGCCGTCCTCCCACAGCACGAGCATCACCAGGTACTGCGGATAGGTCAGCCCGAGGTCCTTGAGGGCGTCCCGGTAGACGGCGCCGAAGGCGCGCGAGGCGGCGTGCAGCGCGAAGCAGACCTGGTGGTCGAGGCGGAGCAGCTCGGCGTCGGAGAGCGGGGAGTCGGGGAAGCCGGAGGGGCTGGGGGAGGCGGCCATGGACCCAGGTTAGCCCGCCGGGGCATTGAATCGCCCAGCATTGAATTGTGTACAACTTAGTTGTGTGTCATTGTTCTCTCCGGCGGTCGGGACGCGGCCGCCGGAACCGGAGGGACTCCCATGGACGCGCTCTACACCGCAGCCGCCACCGCCAACGGCCGGGACGGCCGCGCCGTCAGCTCCGACGGGCGGCTCGACCTCCCGCTCGCCATGCCGACCGCGCTCGGCGGCAGCGGCGAGGGCACCAACCCCGAGCAGCTCTTCGCCGCCGGGTACGCCGCCTGCTTCGCCAGCGCGATGGCGCAGGTCGGACGGCAGCTGAAGATCGACACCGCGGAGGTGTCGGTCACCGCCGAGGTCTCCCTCGGCAAGGACGACACGGGGTTCGGGCTCGCCGTCGTGATGCGCGTGGAGCTGCCGGACGATCTCGCGGCGGAGCGTGGCCGGGAACTCGTCGAGGCCACCCACCGGTTCTGCCCGTACTCCAAGGCCACCCGCGGCAACATCGACGTCGAGCTGGTCATCGAGTGAGACCCGGGGGCGGGCGGCGCCGTCGCCCGCCCCCGTCGCCGGCCGCTACGACACGGCCCCGCTGTCCTCCCGGCCCAGGTGCCGCCACAGGAAGTCGGCCTGATGGCGCAGCAGGTTCGCGAAGAGCGCCGGGTCCGTCGGCGCGTGATCCATCCCGGGCAGCGGCAGCACCTCGTGCGGGCGTCCGGCGGCCAGCAGGGCGGCGGAGAGCCGCAGCGTGTGCGCGGCGTGGACGTTGCCGTCCGCCAGCCCGTGCATCAGCAGCAGCGGCCGGGTCAGCCGCGGCGCCTCCCGCGCCAGGGAGCAGGCGTCGTACCACTCGGGATGTGCGTCCGGATGCCCGAGGAACCGCTCCCGCCAGTGCGTGTCGTACAGCCGCGCGTCGTGGACGCCCGCGCCCGCGACCGCCGCGTGGAAGAGATCGGGGCGCCGCACCACCGCCGCCACGGCGAGCATCCCGGAGAACGACCAGCCGCGGACCGCGACCCGGCCCGGATCCAGCTCCGGGAACCGCCCCAGCACCTCCGTGAGCGCCGCCGCCTGGTCCTCCAGCGCAGCCGACACGATGTCGCCGTACACCGCGCGCTCCCAGCCCGGGGACCGGCCCGGCGTGCCACGGCCGTCGGTCACCAGCACCGCGAAACCCTGCTCGGCGAACCACTGCGAGACGAACATCATCGGCGCCTGGTCCTCGGTCACCCGCTGCAGCGCCGGGCCCGCGTACGGATCGACCAGCACCGGCAGCCGCCCGCCGCCCGGGCGGTGCCACGACGGCAGCAGCAACCGGCTGCGCAGCACGCGCTCCGTCGTCGTCAGCCGCCGCTCGCGCAGCGCCAGCACGGGCCGCTCGGCGTACGAGGCCACCGGAAGATCCGGGCGCCCGGCGCGCTCCACCACCACCGTCGCGCCGGGCCGGTGCGGCGCCCGGGAGACCCGCACCAGCGTGGTGGCGCCGCGCACTCCGGTGTGCACGCCCGGGGCGGTGGTCAGCGGCCGGGCGCCGGTGTCCGGCCGCCAGGTCCACAGCGCCTGCCCGACCACGTCCGCGGACGCCGTGAACAGCACCTCCTCGCCGCTCACACCGAGCACCTCCCGCACCTGGAGCCCGTCGGGGGTGACGGCCGTGCCGCCGACGGTCAACTGCCGTGTGCCGTCGGCCCCCTCGGTGTCCCGGTGCGCCACCAGCGCACCGGACGCGGTACGCGCCGGGGTGCCCGGCACCAGGGTCACCCAGCAGGGATCGCGCTGCTCGGCCAGGAGCGCGGTCCGCCCGTCGGCGGCGTCGACCACGTACGTCCGCAGCGTCCGCTGGTCCCGGCTCTGCACCGCCGCGAACGGGCCGTGCGCGTCCCAGCCCGCCGCCGTCAGATACGGGAACCCGGCCCGGTCCAGGGCCACTTCGGTGCGGGCACCGCCGTCGGCCGCTACCAGCCACAGCGTCACCTCCGCGTTGGCGGTGCCCGCCGCCGGATAGCGCACCGCGCGCGGCGGCGTCGCGGGATGCGCCGGATCGGCGACGTACCACCGGGCGACGGCGCTCTCGTCGACGCGCGCGACCAGGAGGCGGGAGCCGTCCGGCGCCCACCAGTAGCCCCGGTCGCGGCCCATCGAGGCGGTCGCCGCGTACTCGGCGGCACCACAGCGGACGTCGGGCCCGTCGGGCGCGGCGATCTCCCGGTCCCCGCTGCCGTCCGCGCCGATCACCCGCAGTGCACCGTCCGCGAGATAGGCGATGCGGCGGCCCGCCGGATCGGGCCGCGGATCGGCCGGGCGTCCGGTGACCGGCAGTGCGCGCACCCGGCCCGTCGCGACGTCGACGGCCCACAGCGCCCCGCCGCACAGGCAGGCGGCGAGGGAGACCGCGGCGTCGGTGGCGTACGCCGTGACGCCGTCGCCGGACGGGCCCGCGCCGTGCGCCGGATCGGCCGGATCGAACAGCAGCCGTTCGCGGCCCGAGGCGGTGTCCAGCGCCCACAGGCGGCGCACCGGGTCGCCGCCCGATGCGGTGCGCAGGAACAGGACGGTGGCGCCGTCGGGCGAGACGGTGAACCGGTCGGGGGCGCCCTGTGCGAAGCGGCGGGTGCGCAGGAACTGATGCGGAAGGCTCTCGGGGGGATGCATGGCGGACAGGGTGGAGCGTCCCGCCCCCGGGGTCCTACTGTTTCGTCCCGGGACGAAAGGTGAGCGGGACGGACGGCGCGCTCGGGGATGGCCGGTGACCAGGGCGGACGGAGTTCCGGGCGCCCCGGGGTCGAAGGCACACCGGGACGCGGGGCGGCCCCGTCCCGGGGCGGACGGCGGCGGACGGGGGGAGCACGGCGTGGGGGAGTGGCTGGTCGACGCGGACGTGCTGGCGCGCAGCCGGTTCGTGCTCTCGCCGCTGATCGAGACGGTCGCCACCCTCCGGATGCTCACCGCGCACCCCGGTCCGCGCGGCGGGCACCCCGCGCCACCGGAAGCGGTCCGCGCGCGGCTCCTGGCCGACCCGTTCGTCCGCGCCTGGGCGGCCGCCGGAATCGGCGTCCACTGGACGCCCGACTTCCTCAGCCGACCGCCGCGCCACGACAGCCCCACGTTCGCCGGGGAACTGGCCCGGGTCCGCGCCACCCCCGCCCCCGAGGCCCGCACCGACCTCGCCACGGCCTGCGGCGGGCGGCTGCCCCGCGCCCTGGACGTCCCCGACCCGGCGGGCCGCGCCGCCGACCTCCTCGACCGGGTGTGGCAGGACGTCGTCCGCCCCGACTGGCCGCGCCGCAGCCGCATGTTGGAGGCCGATGTGATCGGGCGGGTGCACCGGCTGAGCAGGCACGGCTGGGCCGCGGCCGTCGCCGGCCTCGGCCCGCGCACCCGCTGGCTCGGCAACGGCCGCTTCCGCATCAACGGCGCCGACCGCCCCGCCCGCGACCTCACCGGCGCCGACCTCGTCTTCGTCCCCGTCAGCGGCCCGAACGGCTGGGTGGCGTGGGACCTCCCCGAGCGGTATGCGGCGATCTACCCGGCGTCCGGTACGGCCCTCGCGGGCGGCGGGCGCCCCGCACCCGCGGCCCCGCCGCCCGTCCCGGACCCGCTCAGGGGGTGTCTTCCCGGTCGTCGTGGGGCTGCGACGCCCGGCACCGCACCTCGCGACGTTGTCGCCCCGTCCACGGACACCCGGTCCGCGGGCGGGAATCCGCCGGGCGAGGCACGGCACCGGACGCCACAGCCTGATCCACGAAGACCGGAAAGACACCCCCTGGCCCGCCTCCTCGGCACCAACCGCGCCACCCTCCTCGCCCTCCTCGACCCGCCCAAGAGCACCAGCCAGCTCGCCGCCCTGACCGGGCTGGGCCTGGGCTCCGTCGGCGGTCATCTGAAGGTGCTGCTCGACGCCGCGCTGGTGACCCGCCGCCGGGCCGGAGCCTTGGTCCTCTACCACCGCACGCCGTTGGCCGACGCCCTCCTGGGCGCCCAGGGCACGCCGCGCACGGCCGACGGCTGACCGCCCCCGTGACCCGCGCCCCCGTGCTCCAGGTGCCTCGCCCGATCGGTCGGCGCGGGCGCGACAGCCCCCACCGGCGCTCCTAGGGTCGGCCATGTGACCGCGCCGACCAGCTCCGGACCCTCGCCCCCCACCGCCCACCCGCCACGGCCCGCCCGGCCGGGGCCCCGTACCCGCGGGGCGCGGCCGTGACCGCCCCGCCGGACGCGCCGCGCGACATCGGCCTGCGCATCGAGGGCGGCGTGGCCGAACCGGAGGAACTGGCGGCGATCACGGTGATCCTCTACGCCCGCCTCGCCGCCGCCGTCACCGGCGACGGCACCGACTGGGTGGTGCCCCCGGACGACTCCGAACGCCACCACCATCCGCCGCGCTCGGCCTGCTGGTCCGGGTGCTGGTACTGCGGCTGACCTGTCCACCCCGGAAGAAACCCGGCATCCGCTGACGAACCCGCCGCGCCCGGCGCCCTGTTCGCCGGTCACCAGGAGAAATCCGGCCGACTCCCGGCAGAATCCGCACCGGGCTCCGTGCGCGCGGCGCCGTACAGCCGGAAGCGGAGCGGGAGGCCGAGGTCGTGGCGGAGTATCAGGTGGCGGGCGGGGGCGGGGACGGGGAGCCGGAGACACCGGCGGCGGAGGCGCAGGAGCGGCGGCTCCGCAAGGATCTGGGGTTCTGGGGCCTGACCGCGATCGGCTTCTCCAACATCGTCGGCTCCGGCTGGCTCTTCGCCGCCCTCTACGCCGCACAGACCGCGGGACCGGCCTCCCTGCTCTCCTGGCTCGGCGCCGGTCTGCTCTGCGCGCTGGTCGCCCTCGTCATGATCGAACTGGGCGCCTCCCGTCCCGAGGGCGGCGGCACCGTCCGCTGGCCGCTGCACGCCGGCGGCCCGCTCGTCGGCACCCTCGTCGGCTGGTCGGTGCTGCTGTCGGTCGGCGGCACCGCGGCCGAGATCAGCGCGATCATGCAGTACGCCGCGCACTATCTGCCCGATCTCTACAACGGGCGGACGCTCTCCGCCTCCGGCGTGGCGCTCGCCGCCGGTCTCAGCGTGGTGCTGACCGCGCTGAACTGGTTCGCGGTGCGGATGTTCGCCCGGCTCAACAACCTGGTCTCGGTCTTCAAGATCGTGGTGCCGGTGGTCACCGTGGCCGCCCTCATCGCCTCGGGCTGGCACTCCGGCCGCCTCACCGACCACGGCGGCTTCGCCCCGTACGGCTACGCCGCCTGCCTGTCCGCCCTCGCCGGTGGCGGCATCGTCTACTCCGTCAACGGTTTCCAGGCGCCGCTGGACTTCTCCGGCGAGACCCGCAACCCGCGCCGTACGCTGCCCGCCGCCGTCCTCGCCGGGATCGGGCTGGCCGTGCTGATGTACCTCGCGCTCCAGACCGCGTTCCTGTTCGCCGTCCCCGAGTCGCTGCTCGGCGGCGGCTGGCGCGGCGTCTCCTTCGAATCGCCCTTCGGCCAGCTCGCCCTCATCCTCAATCTGCACTGGCTCTCCAGCCTGCTCTACGCCGACGCCGTCCTCTCACCCGGCGGCTCCGCGTACGTCGGCGTTGCCCTGGACGCGCGCCACACCTACGCGCTGGCCAAGAACGGCACGATCCCCCGCTACTTCATGAAGGTGCACGCCCGCTCCGGCGTGCCCCGCCGGGCCCTGGCCGTCAACCTCGCCGTGATCGTCCTTTTCCTCCTGCCGATCGGCGGCTGGCAGCAGATCGTCGGCGTGATGGGCGACATGTACCTGCTGATCTACGCGGCGTCCGCGGTGGCCGCCGCCGTCTTCCGCGCCGATCCCGGCACCGCCACCGCCGGATGGGTGCCGGGCCTGGGCTGGCTCGCGCCGCTGAGCTTCGTGGTGGCGAGCGAGTTCGTGTACTGGTCGGGCTGGGATGCGCTGCGGCTGGCGCTGCCGATGGTCCTCGGCGGGCTGCTGCTCTTCCTCCTCATGCGGCGCCCCGGTGCGGTCCCCGCCCCCGGTGAACCGCCCCGCCGCCCGCTCGGCGCCGAACTGCGCACCGGCGCCTGGCTGGTGTGCTACCTCGTCGCGCTGACCGCCCTGTCCCTGCTCGGCTCCTTCGGCGGCACCGGAGCGCTGCCCGCCCCGTACGACTCCCTCACCGTCGCGGTCCTGGCCCTTGCACTGTTCTTCTGGGCGGTACGGTCCGGGGTCCGGTACCTGGCGGTGGTCCCGGCTCCGGCTCCGGTGGCGGTGGACTGAGGGGTCGGGCGGGCGTGGGCCCTTCGGGCCGCGTGGGGCGCGCTCCCGGTCTCGCCGTGCGCCGGTAGCCCCGGCCCCGCACCGTAAGGCCCCTGCCCGCCCCGCCCACCAGGCGAAACCGCCCGTACCGGCCTATCCTGACGGAAGCTTCCGCGTCGGCCCGTCCGGTCGGCGGCGGCATCAGGAGGCGGCCACGACACGCCGCGCGCGCCTCCCGCGGCGGACACGACCCGCACCACGGAGGCGTCCATGTTCCGGCGGCGTCCCGCGCGGGAGTTGAGCGCCGACGATCTGCTGTCGACGCTCGGGCGGCTCACCGCCCAGGCCCGGGCGGGTGCCGAGCTCCAGCGCGCCCGGGTCGAACTGGCCGAGGCGCTCCAGCGGGAGATGCTCCCGGCCGCCCTGCCCGGTGTCCCCGGGGTGCGGGCCGCCGCCGCGTACGCCCCGGCGCGCAACGGTCTGGACATCGGCGGCGACTGGTACGACGGCTTCCCGCTGCCCGGCGGCCGGCTGGCCTTCTGCATCGGCGACGTCCAGGGGCATGACGTCGAGGCGGCCGCGTTCATGGGGCAGATCCGTATCGGGCTGCGCGCCGTGGCGAGCGGCGGCGCCGACCCGGGCGTGGTCCTTGCCCGCGCCAACGAGCTGCTGCTCTCCGTGGACAGCCCGCTCTTCGCCACCTGCACCTTCCTCGTCTTCGACCCGGTGACCTGGGAAGTGGCCGCCGCGCGCGCCGGTCACCCGCCGGGCGTGTGGGCCACTGACGACGGCCGGAGCGGCATCGCCGAGGAGACCGGCGGCGCGCCGCTGGGGGTGCTGCCCGGCGAGACGTACCCGGTCACCTACTGGCGACTCGCCTCGCGCGGCGCGTTCGCGCTGCTGACCGACGGTGTGGTGGAGGGCCCGTCGTTCCCGATCGAGGCGGGCCTCGCCGAGGCGGCCAAGCGGCTGCGTGACCGCGCCCCGACCGGCGATCCGGCCGATGTCGCCGCGGCGGTGATGGACGTCGCGGAATTCACCGGACACACCGACGACGCCGCGGTCGTCGCCCTCTGCTACGACCGGGCGGACCGCGACAACGGGTGAACGGTGCGCCGCCGTCCGTGGCGGCGGCCGAGCGGGCCCGGGGCCGTTGCCCGATGCTGGGGGGATGCGCACCGGGAAAGTGCCCCCTCTCGCTGCCGACGTCCCGAAGATCCTCGCCCTGGCCGTCGCCTACTTCGCGGGCGCCCGGATCGGCCTGCTGGAGCAGGTGGTGATCGACGGGACGGTGGTCACGCCGATGTGGCCGCCCACCGGTATCGCGCTGAGCTGTCTGCTCGTCTTCGGGCTGCGTACATGGCCGGGCATCCTGCTCGGCACGTTCTTCGTCATTGCGGGCATCGGCCCGGTGGACGCCGGGATCCTCGGCAATCTGGCGGGCAACACCCTGGCCCCGGTCTGCGCGGCGCTGCTGCTGCGCCGGGCCGGGTTCCGTACCGAACTGGACCGGCTGCGGGACGGGGTGGCGCTGGTGGTGCTCGGCGCGCTGGCCGGGATGCTGATCAGCGCGACGTTCGGCGCCGGGAACCAGGTGCTGATCGGCCATCTCCCGGCCACCCAGTTCTGGCCCGCGTGGGCCGCCTGGTGGGCGGGCGACGCGATGGGCGTACTGATCGTCACGCCGTTGCTGCTGGTGGCGTGGCACGCCCGCCGGCCGCGCGCGGTCCGCCCGGCGCACGCCGTGGAGGCGGCGGCGCTGCTGATCGCCGCCGTCGGCGTCGCGCTGCTGTGCACCCGCAGCTCGCTGTCGCTGCTGTTCCTGGTCTTCCCGCTGATCGTGTGGGCGGCGGTACGGTTCCAGCTGGCCGGGGCCGCGCCCGTCGCGCTGATCGTCTCCGTCCTGGCCATCGTGGCGGCCAACGACCGGGTGGGCCCGTTCGCCGGGCTCAGCTTCCTGCTGGTGATGGTCAACCTCCAGGCCCTGAACGGCGCGGCGGCGCTCACCGCGCTGCTGCTCGCCGCGCTCGTCGCCGAGCAGAACGCCATCCGCGAGAAGATCGAGGACGCCTGCCGGGAGCTGGCCGAGGTGGTGGACCGCCTGGCCCCGGGCGAGGGCGCACACCGCTGGCTGCCGGGCGCGACGGCACCTCGCAGGCGGAAGCGGGGCCGCTGACCGCCCGCCTCCCCCGGCCGTGGCCCGCCCGGGGCGCGCATCCTTGTCCGTGGCCTGCCCGGCCGGATGGGCCGCGGCAGCCGTCGCCGGCGGACGCAGCGCCGGGTGCCAGGGGCCCGACCCGGACCGCTCAGGAGGAGGCGGCGCGCGGCGGGCAGCTTCGCCCGCCATCCGCCTCGACGTCGTCCCGCCCGCCCCGGCGGCGAGACGCAGCGCGTTCACTACCGCCACGTCGCCGGGGAACCGGCCGTGCCCTGAGCGGCCCCGGTTCCGGCGCATGCCGGAATCATGCGGCAACGATCAGTGATCTGCCTCACATGCGGGTTGGCGTGAGGGTTGCCTGCGGCATGTGCCTGACATGCCGTCATCTCCCGTATGTACAGTGGTGGTTGCGCGATCGTCCCAGGTCGGCGGGGTGGCGGCCGTCCTTCCGGTAGTGGTCCGGAAGCGGACGCCGGGCGGGGGAGCGGGAACCTCTCCGTGTCACCGGATGATCGCTTTCCGTATTTTTCTTTCGGACCGCGTTGCACGTTTGCCCACCCGCTTCCGAAATCCTGCGGAGGAGGACAGCGAATCCTCCGGCGCCCCCCCCCCCCGCGCGGGGGGCGCCCGGCCCCGATGGGGCCACCCCCCTGCAACTCCCCACGTCGCACGCCCCCCGCGGTGAGAGCACCCCCTCGCT
>NZ_JBHYGX010000008.1:211911-214439 GCF_042739975.1 Streptomyces sp. NPDC059080 | reverse complement strand
CGCGGCTGCGCCCCCCCCCCCCCCCCCCACCCTCACGCGGGCGGGCGGCACCGCAACCCCCCCGCCCCCCCCCCCCCGGCCGGCGCCGCCCCCCGAGCCGGAAGGAGGACACCGACGTGACTCTCAACGATGCGCTCGCCCCGCTGGTACTGCTCACCGCGGTGCGTGTCTTCGCCCCGGACATGCGGCACCTGACACGGCGTCTGCTGCGTGCGGGTGTCCGCGTGGGCGCGGCGGCACTGGTCGAGGACCGTCCGCCCGCCCCTCCGTGGCGCACGGACCACGTACCGGCCGCCCAGGACGAGGAGGTCTCCGCGTGAACGCCGACCTACCGCCGGTGCAGTACACCCTGCCGACAGCCCTCGAAGCCTTCCACGACCTGTACGTCAAGGCGTATCTCAACTACGCCCACACGATGCTCGGCGACAAGGACGCGGCGCAGGTCGTCGTCCGTGCCTGCTTCTCCCACCTCGCCCTCAACTGGGCGCATGTCGTCCAGGAGGAGAGCCCCGAGGCGTACGCCTGGGCGCTGCTCAAGGTCCGCGTCGACACCCATCTGCGGTTCACCGCGGCGCCGTCGCGGATGGTGGAGACCGCGGCCTTCCAGCGCACCGCGCGCGCCGCCCTCGAATCGGTCCGCTGCCAGTTCGAGGTGATGGAGACCTCCCTCGGTCTCTACACCGCCATCGCCTCCCTCCCCGAGCGGCAGTACGACGTGGTCGTGCTGCTCTACGTCCTCGGCTACCCCTCGGACCGGGTCGCCCACATCATGGGCGTCACCCGCGACACCGTCCGTTCCCACCGGCGCCTCGCCCGGCGCCGCATCGCCAGAATGCTTGGGTTGCCGCTGACCGCGGCCACCGGCGACGAGAAGGAAGAGGAGTGACCGTGCGGTCCTCGCGCAGCATCCACGAAGTCCTCGACGACGCCGCGATCCCCGACGTCTTCGCCGACTTCGACCTCGCCGCCTCCAAGCGGCACATGGCGTTCGACCTCGCCGCCGCCGACGCGGTGCGCCGGGAAGCCGCCGCTCCGCGCCCCGCCCCCGGCCGCCGCCTCCCGGCGCCGGTGATGCTCACGGCCCACGACCGGGCCGGGGCCGACCTGCGCGCCCTGTGCACGCAGGCGCTGCACCGCAGCGACGCCGCCGACCTCCTCGCCAAGCTCGCCAACAGCCGCCGCATCGACCCCGACGGCGCCCTGCACTTCGGCTGCCTCCTTCATCTCGCCGGATGCCCCGAAGGCGCCCAGTTCTGGTGGCAGTTCGCCGCCGGGGCGGGCAACGCCGCGGCCGCGCACTGCCTGCATCTGCTCCACCTCACCCGCGGCGAACTCCGCGACGCCGCACACTGGGCGGACCAGGCGGCTGCCCTCGCCGGTGGCCCGACCGTGCTCAGCCGGTCCCGCACCGCACCACCCCCCGACGCCCGGCAGCCCCGCGCCGCCCTGCGCGCCGTGGTGGGGCTGCTCACCGTCGGCGAGGACGACGAGTTCGGCCGCGTACCGCACCCCGATCCCTGCCTGGCCGACCGGCTCAGAGAACTCGCCGACGCGCTCTGAGGCGGGCCGTCACGGGGCGGGCCGCCGACGCGGCCCGGCCCGGGGCCCGACGCCCGTCCGTTGGGCGGCCCGGCGCCCCACGGCCGGGCCTCACCCGCCCCCACCAGCGGAAACTCCCTGGCCCGGGCGGTGGGGCCGGTGCCATGCTGGAGGGGTGAACGGACCCGAGATCTCCTTCAGCTTCGCGCCCGCGCTCCACCTCTTCCTCCCGGCGGGACGCTCCGGCGACCGGACCCGCGTGGTCACCGACGGCGCCGCCTCGCTCGGCCATGTCGTCGAATCGCTCGGGGTGCCGCTCACCGAGGTGGGGGAGCTGCGGGTGGACGGCGTCCCGGTCACCCCGGCGCATGTGCCGCGCGCGGGGGAGAGCGTCACGGTGCACGCCGTCGCGCGCCCGCAGAGCGTCCCCGGCGCCCCGCTGCGCTTTCTGCTCGACGTCCATCTCGGCACCCTGGCCCGCCGGTTGCGGCTGCTGGGCGTCGACGCCGCGTACACCGCCGAGGACCCGGGCGACGCGGCGCTCGCGGCGCGGTCGGCGGCGGAGCGGCGGGTCCTGCTCACCCGGGACCGCGGTCTGCTCCACCGCCGCGAACTGTGGGCCGGCGCCTATGTCTACAGCGACCGGCCCGATGATCAACTCACCGATGTCCTCGGCCGGTTCGTACCGGAGTCCGTGCCCTGGACCCGCTGCACCGCCTGCAACGGCCCGCTCACCGACGCCGGGAAGGACACCGTCGTCGAACGGCTGCACCACGGCACCCGCCGCACCTACGATGTGTTCGCCCGCTGCACGGAGTGCGACCGCGTCTACTGGCGCGGCGCCCACCACGCCCGCCTCCAGGCCCTCGTCGACCGGGCACAGGGCACCCTCGGGGGGGGGGCGGGGGGGCGCGGGGGGCGGGGGGGGGGGCCGCGGGGGGGGGCCCCCGCGCCGCGGGGCGCGCCGCGCGCGCGCGGCGGGGGGGCGC